>JBAZHY010000125.1:0-5928 GCA_041652175.1 Pedobacter sp. | reverse complement strand
AAATTGTCGTATTGGTTGCGATTACTCCTGCAATCTTCGTTTCACGAACAATCTGAATAATATCATCCAATTGTGAATTTGTAAGATCGGGAGCAATCTTCAGTAGAATGGGGCGGGTTATACCATCCTTTTCATTTCTTTTCTGTAAAGAATTAAGAATATTCATTAATGGTTCTTTTTCCTGCAAATCCCTTAATCCAGGGGTATTGGGTGAGCTTACATTCACCACGAAATAATCCACCACATCAAAAAGTTTATCGAAACATTTGATATAATCATTTAATGCGTCTTCATTCGGAGTGAGCTTGTTTTTACCTATATTTCCTCCAATAATTAACCCTTTACGATCGAGTTTACTCAGGCGATGAGCCACCACATCAACACCCTGATTATTAAAGCCCATACGATTAATTAAAGCGCTATTCTGTGGTAGACGGAACATCCTTGGCTTATCATTGCCCGACTGTGGTAATGGTGTAACTGTCCCAACCTCAATAAATCCAAATCCAAATTGGGCCAGCTCTTCAATCATACTGCCATTCTTATCAAATCCTGCAGCCAAGCCGAGTGGATTTTTAAACTTTAAACCCATTACCTCACGCTCAAGCTGTTTACTCTCTATTACAAAAGCTTGTTTCAGTAATGACTTCATACCCCAAATACGATTTGCGGTTCGAAGACTCCCCGTTACAAAATGATGAATATTTTCAGGATCAAACTTAAACAGGATGGGTTTTAATAGCTTATACATGCTGCAAATCTAAAATTTTAAGGTCGATTTTCACTCCTGAAAGACTTAATCCTCCCAGTAATTTTGCTCATTATTAAATTAAATAATAAAAAAACTTCCCATTACCCTTTATTTAACAATTATTTAACCTAATTTACATTCGGATGACATTAATTTTCAAATATGGCTTTAACTGATCAAATGGAACGCCAGGGGCACTGGCTATTTAAGTACAGAAGTATTTTACCGATTTTAATTTTTGTTTTGGGTCTCTATATTTTTATTCAAAATGAAGTTAATCCATCAAACTGGGTGGTAGAACAAACCGCCTACGAAAATGTTTATGAACTTGGTTGCCTTCTGGTTTCGTTACTTGGATTCTTTATACGTGTCTATACTGTAGGTTATACTCCTCCCAATACATCAGGCAGAAATACTGAAAGGCAAGTTGCTGATGTTCTGAACACAAAAGGAATTTATTCGATCATGCGAAATCCTTTATATGTTGGAAATTTCTTTATGTGGCTGGGTATAGCTATGCTAACCGGAGATGCCTGGTTTACAATTTCATTTATGCTGCTCTATTTCCTGTATTATGAGCGTATAATTTTTACAGAAGAGCAATTTCTCAAAGGAAAATTTGGTGACACATACGTGAAATGGGCTGCAAAAACCCCTGTTGTTGTTCCAAATTTTAAAAATTTCGTAAAAAGCGAGCATAAATTCAATTGGAGAAAGGTATTACGTCAGGAAAAAAACGGGTTTGCAGCAGTATTTATCATTTTTTGCTTTTTTGATATTATTGGTGAACAGTTAAAAATATTACCTGAATACAATATAATACTTCATGTTGCCGGATCTCTGTCAATTTTAATTTATTTAATATTAAAATTTCTAAAGTACAAGACCAAACTGCTGCATGACCCGGTTTAGGCCCGGAAAAGTTTATTCCGATGCCTATATTGTTTTTCCTCCTTAAAATATATATAGATCCACACTACTGTCCGGGATATCAGGAATTGGCTTAAAGCTCTTTCTACATATATACGGCTACTTTTATATTAAGTTGTCAATATCATTCTGATTCAAGATTGTTCTCCTGATAATTCTTTTGAGTACAAACAAGCCACTAACTTGTAAAATATCTCTTCTACTGGTCTTGCAATTAACCTGAATCCATCAGATTAAATACGACAACTGTGATTGGGCCAAATCACATTGAACTGGTTATAAAATTTATAAAAAAAGAGACTGTTTTTTAAATACAGTCTCTTCATCTTTAATATCAATAATTCATTTAATCTTCAAAATCGCAATCAGCAAATACATTCAGATTTGCTTTTAATTTAGAGTACAAATCCATATTAGATGTAGCAGATATCACAATAGTGCCATTGGTTTTTGTAGCTCCGCTCAAATCAGCAGAAACAACATTTGTCAGAAACTTATTCAACTGAACATTTATTAAACCAATATAATCATTTGTGCCGCTTACAACTATATTTTCCGCCTCAACTTCTGCTTCAAAATCTTCATTAAAATAAAATTCAATCGGGATTTTATTACCGCTTCCATCAGTGTATAAACCTTTTAAAGTAAGCGGAATATTGGTGCTTGCTGATTTTTTCAGGACAAGTTTTAATTCCACTTCTTCATAAGTAGCATCCGGCAGTGTAATACCCCCAAGAACAGGACTCAGGTTAAACAGATCAACATTAAAAGCCTGTTTGAGTTCATACTCAACTTCTATGTTCTTGCTTTCTGCTTCAAAATCAATTTCACTAACATTCATGTTTCCCGAGGTCCAAGTTAAACTTGAGTTAGAATTAATACCAACGCTTAACCCACTCCCTGAAGAAGTTGAACTTATAGAAGCCGTAAAGTTGGCCGGTTTAACTCTATAAGAAAGTTTACCATTCCCCGTTGAATTATCTTTAGTACATGATGATAGAAGTAGCCCGGCAACCATAATCGCCGATCCAAAGCTTAATAGATAGTTTTTCATTTTAGTTAATTTTAGGTATGATGTCTACTGAAATATATGTTTAAACACTTAGCAATACGCAGAAATGACAAAAATGTTGCCAGAATTGAAAACATTCCCTTTTTTAGATTCTGAATCATAAGGCTTATCAAATTTTGTACATAAATCCGTACTTTTGCGGCCAAATGATTGCAATAAATAACCTCACGTTCGAGATCGGTGCAAGGGCATTATACGACGAAGCGAACTGGCATATAAAACCCGGAGAAAAAATTGGATTAATTGGTGCTAACGGTACCGGGAAAACCACTCTTTTAAAAATCATTGTTGGTGATTATTCTCCGACAAGCGGTACCATCTCAATGGCTAAAGACATCAAGATCGGATACCTTAATCAGGATCTGTTGTCCTATCAATCGGATAAAAGTATTCTGCACGTTGCAATGGAAGCTTTTGAGCGTCAGAACCAACTTCACACAGAAATAGAGAGCATTCTAAAAAAGCTCGAGACAGAATACAGCGACGACCTGCTCAACAAGCTTAGTGATAAACAACATGAGTTTGAGGCTTTAGATGGTTACAATATTGAATACCGCGCTCATGAAATCCTTGCGGGATTAGGATTTAGTGAAACTGACACTCATCGTACGCTGGCTGAATTTTCGGGAGGTTGGAGAATGCGTGTTATGCTTGCCAGAATACTTCTTCAAAATCCAGATATTCTTTTACTCGATGAGCCTACCAACCACCTGGATTTACCTTCCATCAAATGGCTGGAAACCTATCTCCAGGCTTTTGAAGGAGCAATCGTAATTGTCTCCCACGATCGTTATTTTCTCGATCGGGTAGTAAAAAAGATTGTTGAATCAAGAAAAGGAAAGCTAATTCCTTATGCAGGTAATTACAGTTTCTACATCGAAGAAAAAGCACTCCGGGAAGAGATTCAGAGTGGCCAGTATAAAAATCAACAAGCAAAAATTCGTCAGGAAGAACGTCTGATTGAACGTTTCAGAGCTAAAGCCAGCAAAGCAAAAATGGCCCAGTCGCGCATTAAAGCACTCGAAAAAATGGAGCGTGTAGATGATGTAGACGATGATAACCCTTCTGTTAATTTCAGTTTTAAATTCAGTAAGCAATCCGGAAGACATGTAGTGCGTATTGAAGAGCTGACCAAAGCCTATCCCGGTGTTCCGATCGTTAAAAATGCAACCGCTACTATTGAAAAAGGTGATAAAATAGCACTGATAGGTGCCAACGGACGAGGTAAATCAACATTACTGAGAATAATTGCGGGTGCCGATAAGAATTTCAGCGGAATGTGTGAAACCGGTCATAATGTAACTCAAACATTTTTTGCCCAGCATCAACTCGAAGCTCTTCACCTCGACAATGAAATCCTTCAGGAATTACAATCTTTTGCTCCGAAACATACTGAAACCGAACTTCGTTCTATCTTAGGCTGCTTCTTGTTTACTGGAGATGATGTTTTCAAAAAAGTCAAAGTGCTTTCAGGAGGTGAAAAGTCACGGGTGGCATTAGCGAAAGCTCTTACTGCAGATGCCAACTTTCTGATACTGGATGAGCCTACCAACCACCTGGATATTGCTTCTGTAAACATCCTGATCCAGGCTTTACTACAATACGAAGGTACCTTTATCGTTGTTTCACACGACCGGTATTTGCTGGATAATGTAGCCAACAAAATCTGGTTCATTGAAGATCAGGAAATCAAGGAATATCCGGGAACCTATGCCGAATATGAGGAATGGAACTCCAAACGAACTTATATTCCTAAAGTCATAACCGAAACTCCTAAAAAGGAAGAAAAGAAAGAAGAAAAACCTAAAGTTCAGACCGAAAATAAAAGTAATGAGCTAAAAAAGCTGAATAAGGCACGTCAAAAGCTTGAAGAAGAAATAGCTGAACTCGAAAAATCTGTGAAAGATGCTGAAGATGAACTGGCCAAAGTCGAAGTTTACAGTGATCCGGATAAACTATCAGAAGCAAACAGACGTTACCAGCAGATGAGTCCGCGCTTACTGAAAGCTCAGGCTGAATGGGAACGCATGGCCGAAGAAATCATGGAACTGGAGGGGAAATAGAATCCCCTCTTTTCTTTTTATATTCAGAAAAATAAATTTTGATCTTATGAGGGAACTTTTGTTTCTGATTTTGTTTTTGCTGATTTCCGCTTCAAGTCAGGCACAAAAGAAAGTGCGAATTCGTCCGGCTGAAACTCCGCAAAGTACAATCAGGTATGAAAACTATACCTACATACCTGAGATCAAAACCGTAGAATTCTACAGCCGTAATAAAGAACAATCACTTCCGGTTTATATTCTAGGTAGTCAGGAAAGTCTCCTGTTGGGTTTCGATGATCTTCGTGGAGGAAGCCGGAATATCTCCTATTCCATTGAACATTGCGATTCGGAATGGAACAGCAGTCGTCTCTCCCCTATGGAATATCTCGAAGGTTTCTCTGAAGATCGTATCATTGATTACCGTAATTCATTTAATACCCTCCAGAAATTCACTCATTATGAACTCAGTCTGCCTAGCCTCACAGTAAAACCAAAATTATCAGGCAATTATCTTTTAAAGGTTTACGAAGATAATGATCAGCGTAAACTATTAATTACCAAACGATTCTTTGTGGTAAATCCTCAGGTTGGAATTGCCACGGAGATCACCCGTTCTAATATGGTTGCCAACAGAGATCAGATGCAAAAGCTGAATCTTATCATTGACCATGGTAAGATCAATATCAGCAATCCTTATCTGGATGCAAAAGTGCGGATAATGCAGAATGGAAGGCATGATAATGCCCAGACACTGACCCGGCCGGCATTTGTAAGATCGGGTCAGTTAGTCTACAACGACCTGAGATCAACAGACTTCAAAGCTGGAAATGAGTTCAGAAGATTCGATATACGCAGTCTGCATTTCCGGACCGAAAGAGTTGGCAAAATTGAGCAGGATACGGCAAACAGGGTTTATCTTTTGAATGATGGTATTGAGAATCGACAGGGTTATACCTTTATTTATGATGAAAATGGAGCCTTTTACATCAGAAATCAGGATGGAAGGGATAATAGAACCGACGCGGATTATGCTTCGGTGCAACTTTCTCTGATAGCTAGAAAACCTAGCCCAAATGGCACTGCTTATGTTGTCGGACAGTTTAATGATTATCGTCTAATTGATAAATTGGAGT
>JBAZHY010000124.1:0-6039 GCA_041652175.1 Pedobacter sp. | reverse complement strand
AAAAGCAGAACTAATTTAATATTTCAGGATATTCTAAGAATTTCCTTAATATCTGATATGATCTTCTCTGCAAGGTTTTCAGCAACTGTTTCAGAGCTTCCTTCAGAGTAAATTCTGATAATTGGCTCGGTATTAGACTTCCGGAGATGTACCCATTGCTTATCAAATTCAATCTTCAAACCATCTATGGTACTATGAGGATGGTTTTCATATCTTTTCTCCACCTCTTTCAGCAATGCGTCAATATCCATTTCAGGAGTCAGGGTAATCTTATTTTTAGATATATAATATTCGGGATAAGAGGCCCTGAGCACTGAAATAGTCTGTGCTTTTTTTGCAAGCAATGTAAGAAATAAAGCTATCCCTACCAAAGCATCCCGGCCATAATGCGACTCAGGATAAATAATTCCACCATTACCTTCCCCTCCTATAACTGCATGGGTTTCCTTCATTTTATTAACTACATTGACCTCGCCTACTGCAGCTGCATTATACACACAACCTGCTGCCTCTGTAACATCCCTAAGAGCCCTGGTAGAAGATAAATTAGAGACTGTACTACCCGGAGTATGCTGCAATACATAATCTGCAACTGCCACCAAAGTATACTCTTCACCGAACATCGATCCATCTTCACAAACAAAACATAAACGATCAACATCCGGGTCGACAACAATTCCCAGATCGGCCTTTTTTGCCACAACCACTTTTGAGATCTCGGTCAGATTTTCAGGGAGCGGTTCCGGATTATGGGGAAACTCCCCGTCAGGAGTGCAATACAGTTCAAAAATAGTTTCTACTCCTAAGGCTTTTAATAAGGCCGGAACATAAATACCCCCCGACGAATTAACACAATCAATGGCAATTTTAAAATTTGCCTTACGTATAGCATCAACATCAACCAATGGCAAGGCAAGAACCTTGTCAATATGTTTCTGAAGCCATGAATCATCGAATGTTACTTTACCGAGTTCATTTACTTCTGAATATTCAAGATCTGTTTGCTCAGCCATTTTAAGAACAAGCTGTCCATCCATATCTGAAATAAACTCTCCCTTATCGTTAAGCAATTTAAGAGCATTCCATTGTTTCGGATTATGGCTGGCCGTAAGAATAATGCCGCCGCCTGCATTTTCATCAGGCACTGCAAGTTCAACTGTCGGAGTAGTAGATAAACCCAGATCAATTACATCAATTCCAATACTTTGCAAGGTTCCAACGACCAGATTCCTGACCATCTCTCCCGAGATCCGGGCATCGCGTCCAATCACAATTTTCCTCTTTCCTGTATTGCTGATCACCCAATGTCCAAAAGCTGATGTAAATTTTATTATGTCCGGAGGTGTCAGACCATTGCCTGCAACACCACCAATTGTACCTCTAATTCCTGAGATTGATTTTATTAGACTCACCTTATTAATTTAAAATTCAAAAATAACAATTCAAATGTATACAAAACTGTAAAACAGTAAATGTATATATTTGCTCCTAAATTCTGATATCTGTATATGACTAAAAAGTGGTTTCAAAACTGGTTTAGTTCGCCTTATTACCATATCCTATATCATCAAAGAAATGACGATGAAGCAGAATATTTTATTGACAATCTCTGCGCTTATCTCAAACCTGATATTAACTCAAAACTACTTGACATTGCCTGCGGACGTGGAAGGCATTCAATATATCTGAATAAAAAAGGTTATGATGTTACCGGTATTGATCTTTCAGTCTCGAATATTCGGTTTGCTCAGCAATTTGAGAGGGAAAATCTGCATTTCTATATACATGATATGAGATATAGGTTTTACACCAATTATTTCGATTATGCATTTAATTTATTTACCGGTTTCGGACACTTCGATACCGAAAGAGCACATATCAGCGCTTTGAAAACATTTAACAAGTCACTTAAGAAAAATGGCATATTGATTCTGGATTATTTTAATACCGAAAAGATTATTCGCAATCTTTCAGCACAAGAAGTAAAAAATATAGACGGGATTGATTTTTATATTAGTAAAAAAGTAGCTGAGAAGAAGATCATTAAAAGCATATCATTTGAACACAAAAACAAAGACTATGCATTCAGGGAAGAGGTCAAAGCTTTTTTATATCCTGATTTTGAAAGAATGTTTTATAAAAGTGGCTTTACTATTTTAAATTCTTTTGGAGATTTTACACTTAATCCGTTTGATGAGAACAAATCCGATCGTATAATATTTATGTGCCGTAAATCAGATGCTTGAACAACTTATACAATTTGATCAGGATTTATTCTTTGCCATTAACCAGGGTTTAAGTAATCCATTTTTCGACTGGCTGATGCCGGCCTTAAGAAATCGTTTTTTCTGGACTCCCTTATATTTATTTATCATTATATTTTTTATCAGAAATTATGGTAAACAAGGCTGGTATTTACTGATTTTTCTTGGTCTGACCTTTGGATTTACAGATTTTACTTCGTCTTCAATAATTAAACCCTCGGTGCAGCGGCTTAGACCCTGCAACGATCCTGAGATCAAATCGGAAGTAAATAGCAGAATTGCATGTGGAAGCGGATTTAGTTTCCCTTCTTCACATGCTTCCAACCATTTTGCACTTGCTATATTTATGATCACGATGTTTTATTCAAAGTGGAAAGCAATTCTACCGTTAGGATTACTCTGGGCAGGATCAATAAGTTTTGCACAGGTATATGTAGGAGTACATTATCCTGTTGATGTTAGTTCAGGTGCTTTAATCGGATCCATGATTGGTTATATTATGGCATCAATTTTATTAGTTACAAAACCATTCAGTACATGGAAATCTGGGAACTGATCCTTCTTTTCAGCAGTGCCTTTTTAGGTGGAACAGGTGTATTCATTTTTAAAAAAGACAACCAAAACCGTTTAAAACTTGTTTTATCATTTAGCGGTGCTTATCTGTTTGCCATAACCATTTTACATCTGATGCCTGATGTCTATTCATCCGGTAATCACGAGGTAGGTCTCTTTATTCTGGGTGGTTTTCTGCTTCAGATAGTTATGGAGCAGTTCTCCGAAGGAATAGAACATGGACATATTCATAAGCATAGTCATCAGCATTATGTATTTCCTCTGGGAATAATGTTAAGCCTTTGCCTTCATGCATTTTTAGAGGGAATGCCTCTGGCACAGGGCCAGCATAACGAACTGGTTTTTGGTATTGCCTTACACCATATACCGGCTGCCTTTGCATTAGGGAGTGTTCTTATGCAGAAGGATCTCAGCAGGAAATATGTGTTGGCTTTACTCTTTATTTTTGCACTGATGAGCCCTTTAGGGTATCTGCTGAGTTATCAGATCGGACAAGGATCAATTGGCAATATTGAGATCTATTTTGATAAAATAATGGGGGTTGTAATTGGAATTTTCCTTCATATCTCTACTACTATTCTGTTTGAGTCAAGCGTTGATCATAAATTTAATCTGAAGAAAATGGTAGCGGTATTAACAGGAGTTGGAATTGCCCTGATTGGTTTTTTCATGCATTAATCCACTGTCTGCCCAAAAAATCATTGCAATACAAATAATGATTCAGGATAAGATTGAATTAACCTCTCAGCCTATCAAGCAAACCACTTAGAACTGTGGCCTCTTCGTTACTTATATTATTACCCAAAATATCTTTAATGGATAATTCCCTGTCCAGTTTTTTCAAAATATCCAGGCCCTCCTGACTTATAATAATATCAACGGCACGGCGATCATTGATATTTACACGGCGCCTGACCAGTCCTTTTTGAACCAGCCGATCTACAATCCTCGATGCATCCGACATCTTGTCAAGCATACGTTCTTTTAACAAATTAATAGTAGAGGGGGCAGGATACTGGCCACGCAGAATTCTGAGAATATTAAACTGCTGAAGGGTTATTTTATGCTTCTGAAGCTTCCCTTTTAGAATATTGGTAATCCAGCCATAAGTATAGATCAAATTAACAATGGCCTTTTGATGATTATCGTCAAATTTATTACTGTAAATTTCTTTCTCAATTTCCATTTGTTATTGCTCTTATCAAGAATTAATTCAATACATAACCTGCAAATTAATAAATTATTTAGTTCTGCCCTTCCGAACTACCTTTTGTCCGTATTTCCATGGACAATGACGACACTTATTTTTACAACATGTCCCTCTTTTCAAATGGTATTCTTCTGTAAAAACTAAATTACCATGTTCGTCCAGATAATAATCAATCTTTTCGATCAGCATGATTTAATACTTTAATCATCATAGAATTTCTGAAATAATCCCTTAAATAATTGCCATTACCATGCAGGGTCCAAACCTCCTGAGGCTGCACTTCAGTTATCATTTTTAAGATATCGTTCCAGTCGACATGGTCCGAAATAAGCAGTTGGATATCATTATTTATCTGCAATCCCGTCCATCCGGAAGCGAATGCCCTCAGCACATTTTTAGCACGGATATAGCTGTTAAATGTAAGTGGAGGTACTATATAAACCATGTTCTGATTAGCAATTTTCATTGATTTTCGGGTATAAAGCTCATACTTTCCGGGGATGTACCCAAAACTTTCATATATCTTATTAAGGGTAAAAATAGAATGGTGTACCACAATGGTTCGTTCAGGACAATATTTCGTAATCAGGCTAATCAAGCGCTGTGCTTTTCCTAATGAATATGCTCCGAGTAATACATTATGAATAAAAGCATTGAGTTTCTCAATTTCTGTTATTGCATCCGGGTGTCGTACTTTCGGATCAGCAAAAGTTGTTTCTGTAATCAGAACATCTGCTTTTACAAATTCAATCCTTTCGCATGTAGGATCTTCCTGCAATTTATAATCCCCGGTATAAAGATATTTTATACCCTTATATTCCATCAGAACCTGGGCTGAACCCAGTATGTGGCCGGCCGGTATAAAACTTATTTTAACTCCGTTTATATTAAAACTTTCAGACCATCCATAAATTTTAAATTGCTTTCCGGCCTGCTTTTGATATCTATGATGCATAAAAGCTGCAGTAGCTGCAGTACAGTAGACCGAATCATTGCCCCGAACCGCATGATCTCCATGTGCATGGGAAATCACTGCCTGTGAAACTGGAGTTTGGGGATCCAGATAAAAATCGCCTATGGAACAATACAGCCCATATTCATTAATAAATAAAAAATCTTCAATAATCATTACCTGCCGGATGCTGTCTCAATAAATTGCCTGTGAAGGTCTATTATTTCCGGAATCAATAAATGGCTTTCATCATTCCTGAGAATATAATTGGCCAGTTTTTGCTTTTCTGCATCAGGCCATTGTTTTTTCATTCGCAATTTAACCTCATCTTCACTAATCTTATCCCTTTCAGTCACCCTTGCAATCCGTATCTCTTCCGGTGCCAGAACTAATATTGTCTGATCGCACATCTTATAAGAATCGCTTTCAAATAGTAAAGCTGCCTCTTTCATTACATAAGGTACATTTACCTGTTCAGATACCCACAAATCAAAAGCCCTGAAAACTGCAGGATGTACCAGACTGTTGAGTTTTTGAAGCTCAGCCTCATCCTTAAATACAATAGATGAAATATAAGCTCTGTCCAAGTCCCCGTTTTCAGAGTAGGAGTCCTTACCGAACACCCTGATAATCTGATCTTTGAGTTCAGCATCAGTGTGCATAATCGATTTTGCTATACTATCTGCATAAAATACAGGAATACCTAACAACTCAAAAACCTTACATACAGTTGTTTTACCACTGCCAATACCTCCGGTTATTCCAATCCTGAACATTTATCTTTGAATTATGAAATCAACATTTTGTGGTTCAATTCTGATCAGTTTGCAATAATCCGGAAAACGATCTATATGCACCGGCAATTGTTTATAGCCTTTATCCTTCCAATTATTCAGATCAACGCTCAGCTCAAAATAGCTTCTGTCGATTTCGTAGTAATTACTCAGAGCGGTCAGAAAAGTGACCTTAATTTTATCGGGAAGAATTTTAACATTTCTGTATTCTTTATTATTGATGAGCTTTACAGGAACCTCTATTAT
>JBAZHY010000123.1:0-6081 GCA_041652175.1 Pedobacter sp. | reverse complement strand
GGGATATCAATACCTATCCGGGGAAATTAAAATTAATTCTTTGTGGATTCCATGAAGCTGCGCTTATGGTTCAGAGTGCATTCAAGTATGTATATCCTGATCAAAAACTAAGTTTTAAATATACCACCGTTTATGGAGTAAACGCATTCTAAAATGATTAATATTATAGTTGAAGACAGAAACGGTGAGCAAAAGCCTGTAGAAATACCTGAAGAAATTAGTCTGAGCTTAATGGAAGTATTGAAAGCATCAGATTATAATATACTGGCTACCTGCGGGGGGATGGCTCTTTGCGCAACCTGCCATGTTCAGGTATTAAAAGGATTAAATGAATTACCAGAACCCGGAAATGAAGAAATGGATATGCTGGATACTCTGCCTGATGCCGGTTTTGATAGCAGACTGGCATGCCAGATCCGCATGAACGAAAATATGGAGGGAATGATATTCAGAATAAGAGGAGATGAACAATAAATAAAAATATGATTATGGAGGAGGCTTTGAACAGATCTGTATATTTCCCAAAGGTTGTCATTATTGGCGGAGGTTTTGGAGGGATTGAAGTGGCTAAACGTCTCAAAGATAAGGAGGTAGAGATCTTAATGCTCGACAGGCATAATTATCATACTTTTCAACCCCTACTCTATCAGGTTGCAACCGGTGGACTTGAAGCAGATTCTATTGCTTTTCCATTACGTAAAATATTTAAAAATCAGAAAAACTTTACTTTCAGGGTAACTGAAGTAGAGAAAATTGACCAGACTGCAAAAACCATACATACCACAATTGGTGAAATCAATTATGATTATTTGATTATCGCAACAGGATCTGAAACCAATTATTTCGGACAAAAGGAAATCGAGCATTTCTCCATGCCGATGAAAACCATTCCTGAAGCACTAAACTTAAGGAGTATGATACTTCAGAACCTTGAAGAGGCTCTGATTGAAAATGATCCGGTCAAAAAAAGTTCTTTGTTGAATTTTGTTGTTGTGGGTGGTGGCCCTACCGGTGTTGAATTATCAGGGGCCCTCGCCGAACTCAAAAATCATATTCTTCCAAAAGATTATCCCGAATTAAGTATTGATTCAATCAAAGTGTTTATTATTGAGGGATCCGAAGCGCTTTTAGGAGCAATGTCTGAACAGGCCTCGGCAAAGGCAAAAAAATTTCTTGAAAATCTGGGTGTTCAGGTATTCACAAATCTCAGAGTCGAAAGTTATGATGGCATGACCATAAAGCTATCTGGTGGACAAATGATTAATACCAGGAATGTTCTATGGTCGGCGGGTGTGAAAGGAGCTGTTCCGGAAGGATTAACAAACGAACAAATCACCAGAGGGAACAGAATTCTTGTGGATGAATTTAATCGGGTAAAAAACACAGATAATATTTTTGCCATTGGCGACGTATCTGCAATGATTACAACAGATCTTCCAAATGGTTTACCCGGAGTTGCTCCGGCAGCAATTCAGCAAGGTAAGAAACTGGCCTCCAATCTTATTCGGATTGTAAATCATGAACAGCCTGAAGCATTCAGATATTTCGATAAGGGGGCTATGGCAACTGTGGGCAGGAATCTTGCGGTAGTCGATATTGGTAAAATCCGTTTTCAGGGGATATTTGCCTGGTTTGTATGGATGTTTGTACACCTGATGTCCTTAGTTGGATTCAGAAATAAAATTGTCACATTTGTAAACTGGGTATGGAGTTATTTCAGTTATGACCGGGGAACACGGTTAATTATACGGAGATTTAATCGTCAATCGATGACTGAAGATCCGAACACCAAATAAGCGGATATTGAGCTGTTTATAACTACAAATCCAATCGGAAGGATCTCAAAATAACTATTATTTATTTACTAAATCCTAATGACCAAACTTATTGAATGCCCCCGTGATGCCATGCAGGGTTTGCATGAATTCATTCCGACTCAAATAAAAGCCGATTATATGAATCTGCTTCTTCAGGTTGGTTTTGACACTCTGGATTTCGGAAGTTTTGTTTCTCATAAAGCAATCCCTCAATTAGCCGACACTCATGCGGTGCTCAAAAAACTGGATTTAAGTAAGAGTAAAACAAAACTGCTGGCCATAATAGCCAATAACAGAGGAATCGAAGAAGCCATTCAGTACCCTGAAATATCATTTCTGGGCTTTCCTTTTTCAGTTTCTGAAACTTTTCAGAAAAGAAATACCAATTCAGGGATTCAACAATCATTAATTACAGTCGAAAACATAATAAACTTATGCGAAAAAGCTAATAAAAAGGCAGTAATTTACCTTTCTATGGGCTTTGGCAATCCTTATGGCGATCCATGGAACACTGAAATAGTTGAAGATATTGTAAATAAACTATCCGAACTGGGGGTTTCAATTTTATCCCTGGCTGATACTATCGGGGTATCCGATCCTGAAAAGATCAGATACCTGTATCCTTATCTGGTTTCCCGCTTCCCTAAAATCGAATTTGGAGTACACCTGCACAGTACACCCGCTGCTACAGAAGAGAAAGTTGAGGCTGCATGGGAAAGTGGCTGCAGGCGCTTCGACAGTGCACTCAGAGGCTTTGGGGGCTGTCCGATGGCTGCTGATCAGCTTACTGGAAACATTGCAACCGAAAGCCTTATTTCATTCTTAATAAAGGAAAAGGAAGAGTTAAATCTGAATATGGAGAAATGGAATGAGGCGATAGCTTATTCGGGCAAGATCTTTGGTTAAGATCTGTTTGCAGTTAACCAATGCCTGACAACGGGCAACAGATAACCATTACAAGGAAAGTACCATCTTAAAATGCCGGATTCCGGCCTCTTCAAATTGTTCACCCTCTTTTACAAATCCAAATCTGGCATACAGTGGCATTGCCGCCAGTTGCGCATGCAGGTAAACATAAGTTGCATTTTCAGGAAGATCCTTCAAAACCGCTCTTACAAGAGCTTGTCCCACACCTAATCCCCTGAACTCTTTTAATACCGCAAATCGTTCTAGTTTATACCCCTTATCCGTTTTACGCCAGCGGGATGCTCCTGCCGGAATACCGTTCACTAATCCGAGGAAGTGAACGGACTCTTCTTCATGTTCCCATTCAAGTTCAGGGGGACAGTTCTGTTCGTCTACAAATACAAGCTTTCTTATCGCAAAAACCTTTTGCAATTCATCTGCATCCCTTACCTTTTTTACTTCGGTCTTTTCCGGCATTATTCATTCAATTAAAAAAGGACCTGTTTAAAGGCCCTGTCTTAACATTAAATTCGTTCGTTTACATTCACACAATTCAGATCTTCGAAGGCATGTTTGAGGCGCTCAACAAACGTCTCCTCACCTTTTCGTAACCAAACCCGCGGATCGTAATATTTCTTGTTGGGAGAATCCTCCCCTTCCGGATTACCGATTTGCGACTGTAAATAAGCTTCTTTGGACTGATAATAATCTTTAATACCTTCCCAGAATGCCCATTGCATATCCGTATCGATATTCATCTTAATTGCTCCATAGGAAATTGCCTCTCTTATTTCCTCTTTTGAGGACCCTGAACCTCCATGAAACACAAAATTAACAGGCTTTTCCGCTGTAATATTAAATTGTGATCTCACATAATCCTGTGAATTCTTCAGAATAACCGGTTGAAGTTTTACATTACCCGGCTTATAAACTCCATGAACATTTCCGAATGCAGCAGCTACTGTAAACTTCTCACTGATGCTACTTAACTCTTTGTAGGCGTAAGCAACTTCTGAAGGTTGGGTATATAATTTTGAACTGTCAACATCACTGTTATCTACCCCATCCTCTTCGCCGCCGGTAACTCCCAGTTCAATTTCAAGAGTCATTCCCAAACCCTTCATTCTGGCAAGGTACTTTTTACTGATTTCTATATTCTCCTCAATTGGTTCTTCTGATAGATCAAGCATATGTGATGAATATAAAGGTTTACCATGATTTGCAAAAAACCTCTCACCATGATCAAGCAAACCGTCAATCCAGGGAAGTAATTTTTTCGCAGCATGATCAGTATGAAGAATTACTGCAACACCATAATGTTCAGCAAGTAAATGAACATGCTGAGCTGCTGATACACCACCAAGTATACAGGCATTCAGGTTTTCATTATTCAACGATTTACCGGCATAAAACTGTGCACCACCATTTGAAAGCTGAATGATTACCGGAGAATTAACAGCCTTAGCCGTTTCAAGTACTGCATTTACAGAATTAGTTCCAATAACATTAACAGCAGGAAGGGCAAACTGATGTTTCTTGGCAAGCTCAAATAACTCCTGTACTGCATCACCATGCAATACACCCTTAAATTCTTTTAAATTCATGATAACAGTTTTGATTTTCGAAAGTCGAAATTATGAAAAATAGGCTCAAAACCATTAATAAATCTGTTTCTATTTTGAATAAAAAAATCAATCTGTATTGGTGCGCATTGCTTTCTTAAAATTTTTGTTTCTTTGTACGTTATTCAAATATCCAAAATGGCCTGGTTTAAGAGAGAAAAAAAAGGGATAATAACTTCTACCGAAGAAAAGAAAGAAACACCTGACGGGTTATGGAATAAATGTCCATCCTGTAAAAAGCCGCTTCATTATGCAGAACAGGTGGAAAATAAATATGTATGTCAATATTGTGCGTACCATCTCAGAATTGGATCTAAAGAATATTTTGAAATCCTTTTTGATGACAATCAATTCACAGAGCTATTTCCGAATCTTCGCTCCGGAGATCCCCTGAATTTTACCGATACGAAAAAATATACTGACCGTCTTGAAGAAAGTTATCAGAAAACGGGATTGAATGATGCCATTCGTTCAGCAAGCGGTAAACTTGCCGGACAAGATTTGGTAATTGCCTGTATGGATTTCAATTTTATCGGAGGATCAATGGGATCGGTAGTGGGTGAGAAGATTGCCAGATCAATTGATTATAGCATAGAACACAAAATTCCGTTTATGATGATCTCGAAATCAGGCGGAGCCAGAATGATGGAAGCAGCATTCTCATTAATGCAGATGGCAAAAACCTCTGCAAAATTAGCCCTGCTTAGCAAAGCAAAGATCCCCTATATTTCGCTTTTAACTGATCCGACAACAGGAGGTGTAACTGCCTCTTATGCGATGCTTGGAGATATCAATATTTCTGAGCCCGGAGCGTTAATCGGATTTGCAGGCCCAAGGGTAATTAAAGAAACTATCAAAAAAGATCTTCCCAAAGGATTCCAGACTTCCGAATTTGTTCTGGAACATGGATTTCTGGATTTCATTGTAGACAGAAGACAAATGAAAGCAAAACTGGGATCTTTCCTTAAAATGATTAATTAATACTATACTATGGGGCAATATGTTTGCCCTTTAAACAAGCAAAAAGAAGCCGTCTCAAAACACTTGTGACGGCTTCTACATTGTACCGGGTTCATGATTGAACCCTATTGCATGAATATTAGTTCTGCCATGAGAATGATTAGTAAAACTAAACCCTCTGAATAATCCCGTAGTAGAATGCTTTTCACGCTGTCCGTTGCTTTGCCCATCTTTCAGATTAGGTTTCGCAGCATTTTTGGAAACATATTTTTTGGTCATAATATCCTCCTTTCTAAAGATCTGATATATAAATTTACAAAGAATTTAAAAACAAAGCAAGATTTAAACAAAGTATACATTCAACTGTAAATCAATAGTTTAAATTAAACAGCGCATAATTCCTTAAGCTTTGCAATCACATAATCAATTTCCTCTTTGGTATTGTATTTACTGAACGAAAACCTTACTGCGGGACGATTGGGATTAGCATGTATCCCATTTAAAACATGCGAACCAATATTGGTACCTGAGCTACAGGCACTACCTCCGGAAGCTGAAATTCCGGCAATATCCAGGCTAAACAATAACATCTCTGCCATCTCCATCTCGGGAAATGATACATTCAATACTGTATAAAGACTCCTTTCAGAATCAAGCTCACCATTAAATTCGACACCGGGTATATTCTTTACCAGTTCTTCCATCATGTATGATTTAAGTCCCTGAATATATTTATGATGTTCAGGCATTTCCAGATAAGCAATCTCGAGGGCTTT
>JBAZHY010000122.1:0-6083 GCA_041652175.1 Pedobacter sp. | reverse complement strand
CGATAGATGGATGGATAACTTAAAAAACTGGCTGATCTCGATCAATATGCTTTAAATCATTAATCCTTACATCTGAATATTTTTTATAATTTCAGGCCCGATGAAATTATATCCTTTTGTACTGTTTATTTCCCTTTTACAGCTATTCACATCCTGCGGCCATATCAGCAAGATGACTGAAGAGCCTGCACCTACTTTTACAGCAATTAAAGGGATTAAATATACTGAGGTAAAACGCCGTTTCAACAACGGACTTTCATTCACTGATCAGGGTTTTCAATTGGAACCGGAATGGAATCTTTATTTCAATGCTGAGGATTCGGTAAGAATTTATAGTCCGGAGAAAAAACAATACATGACCTACCGCATATTCCACAGTCATAAAGCGCTTTTCCAGTTTGCCCGCGAATGGATCAGGGTTAAACATGTAAGTAAAGATAGTTTGATTTTTCAGGTCATGGAACTCGAGTCGAGGGTAGTTATGGAAGACCTTTCTAATATTACTATGACGCTTTATTCAGATGACTATATTAAAAATGTATTAAAAACCACTGCCGAGAAGCTGAAAGTTCCTTCAAAGGAAGACAGTCTGTTTATTAAATACCGTGCCATACAGGCAAACAGTCACTCCGACAGTGCATTTGCAGCCCGAAATCCGGTTGTTCTTAAAAGTAAAAGCAGAATTTTAACTGTTGAGAAGATCAAACCATCACTTGATCCTTATCTGGGTTTTGTGAACCGATCTGAAGAATATCTGTATCCTGAATATCGCATTAATATTAACAAAGCCTATAACGATTTCCAGTATTCTTTTGAGGTAAGAGTCGACCATACCGGCAAAATGCATTTTAAAAAATTTCTGGTACCTGTAGAACCCGAATTTCTGGAAACAAAAACTAAAGTTGCAAGGGGAATCCTGGATGTTTATCTCAGAAACTTATTGGAAGTTACACCGGGAAATACACTTGGATTTCCCCATGCTAGCCTGATTAATCTGCATGTAATTGGAAAGAAAATCAATGAATAATCTTAAACATCAATTCCTTCATTAATTCTCCCTGCTCCGTATTTCCACTGGCATCAACGCCCTTGCTTTTCAGATCACACTCCCTAAGATAACTGATCACTCTGAAAACCTTTTCCTTACCATAGTTTCTGCCGGCTGTTTCATAATCTTTCACAAAAAAAGGAGCTACACCCAGCTCGCGGGCAAGTCCCTGAGGAGAACGATCTGTTGCGTAATGGTATTTAAGAATTTTAGTAAAATAGGAATTTAAAGCACCCAGAATAAGCTGAATCGGGTTATTTTTCGGGTTATCAGCAAAATAATTAATAATCTGGTTTACCTTATAAGCATCCTTTCTGGCAATGGCATTCTGCAACTCAAAAACGTTAAAATCTTTACTGATACCTATATTATTCTGAATATCATTACTATTAATTAAATGATCGGGTTTTACATTGAGCATCAGCTTTTCAAGCTCATTGGAAACTTTAGATAAATCACTTCCCAAATATTCAGCCATCAATGCGGCTGCCTGAGGTTGAATCTTGTATCCTTTTTCTCCCGCAAATCCTTCTATCCAGGCGGCAACCTTTGATTCATGAATCGGAGCCGACTCAAAGACAAGTCCTTTTTTCTCTATTGCCTTATATATTTTCTTACGCTTGTCAAACTTGCCGTGACGATAGCAAAACACCAGAATTGTACTTGGCAATGGTTTATCTAAATAACTAAGCATCGGATCTACTGATTTCTTATCATCATCCCCTTCTTTACCCCATTTTAATTCCTGAGCCTCTTTAACAAGCACAACCTGATATTCACTCATCATCGGATAACGTTTGGCTGCATTCAGAATGCTGATCATATCAGAATCCTTTCCATATACCACCATTTGATTAAAACCCTTTTCAGCCTCAGTGAGCACGTGATGTTCAATATAATCGCTGATTACATCAATATAATAGGACTCTTCTCCATGCAGAAGGTAAACGGGCCTGAACTTCCGGTCTTTAAGCTCTTTTAGAATATCACTGACAGTCATCTCAGGCCGAAATTACGAATTAATGCAAATTAGAAGCTTAATACCTGATAATAATTTAAACATTCAGAAGCATGAAAGTTCAGGGATTTTGTGAAATTTACTGAATGTTTAATCCGGTTCCGTTAAATCTCCCCAACTATCCCCTGAGGATAAAACAGGATGATAAGGGTACTTTTATTTTCGATGAAATCCGTAAAAAATTTCTGGTATTAACTCCTGAGGAATGGGTAAGACAACATATTGTACACTTCCTGATCCGCGAAAAAAAATATCCAAGGTCATTGATCAAGCTTGAAGGCGGACTCAGATTAAACAGCAGACAAAAGCGCTCAGACATTCTTATTTTCAATAGTATAGGAGAAAAAATACTGTTGGTTGAATGTAAAGCCCCTTCAGTAAAGATAAGTCAGAATACATTTGACCAGATTGCAAGATATAATTTTGTTCACCGGGTTCAATGGTTGCTGGTAAGCAACGGGATGCAGCATTATTGCTGTGAAATTGATTTTGAGAATAGCAGCTATAGATTTGTAGAAGAATTACCAGAATATTCCGGCAACCGATAATGAAGCTCAATGGTTTTATCCATCTCAATAGTCAAAGGGAGCGTCGATCAGTTTAGGTATAAATAAAGGGCCTTCAAATTTTAACAATCATGCCAGATCCTAAAATACCAGTTCGGTTGATTTAACTATGCTTTGAAAATTCTTCCCGACTAATTCTGAGCACTATCCGAATTCTGCTAATTCTGCAAAAGACAGCTTCCATTTAATCTGGTTTATCTGATTATAAAACTGTGGACTTAATGATAATCAATCAATTAAATATGATATCTAAACAAACCTCAAGGGAAAACTAAAAATGAATTAATCTGAATTATAAAATTAAAGAGATAATTGAGTAATCGGATATTATTGTTTTGTTACTAAATTATCCTGTCTGTTCAACATCTTATGTTAGAAAAATTTGCAGGATACAATTATTAATCGTAATATTGCGATACAATATGGGACTAACTAAATCTGAAATATTTACAAAAGAGCAAAATGAATTAGCTCAATTGCTAAAGGCACTGGCCCATCCTGCCCGTATTGCGATAATACAACATATCATTCAATCAAAAGCCTGCATTTGCGGCGATCTGGTTGATGAACTCGGATTAGCACAGGCAACTATATCACAGCATCTTAAAGAGCTTAAGAACGCAGGAATTATCAAGGGCACAATTGAGGGCACCAGTGTTTGTTATTGTCTTAATCCTCAGAAGTGGGAAATGATAAAAGAGCTTACGGCAGATTTCTTTTCATCCGGGCTTTGCAAAGAAAATTGCTGTTAAAAAAATTTAACATCTATTATCGTAATATTACAATAGAGTATTTACAATAAATTCACAATAAAATGAAAACAGAATCAGAAATCAAAGAAATGGTGAAACAGAAGTACAGCGAGATTGCTTTACAGGATAAGACCACCAATCAATCTTCCTGCTGCGGAGCCGGATCCTGCAGTACTGAAGTATACAATATCATGAGCGACGATTATACAGAACTTACTGGTTATAACCCCGAAGCTGATCTGGGTCTGGGTTGTGGCTTACCTACCCAGTTTGCGGCGATCAAAAAGGGAGATATTGTGATAGATCTGGGTTCAGGCGCCGGTAATGATTGCTTCATTGCAAGGGCCGAAACCGGCGAGCAAGGAAAAGTAATTGGCATTGACTTTACGGAGGCAATGATTCATAAAGCACGTGAAAACGCTGAAAAACTTAATTTTAACAATGTTGAATTCCGTCAGGGAGATATAGAACATATGCCCGTTAGTTCGAATACAGCAGATGTGATTGTCAGCAATTGCGTGCTTAATCTTGTACCAAACAAAAACAATGTTTTCGGAGAAATTTACAGAGTCTTAAAACCTGGAGGACACTTTAGCATTTCCGATGTTGTGCTGCAGGGCAATCTTCCTGATCAGTTAGGGAATGCAGCTGAAATGTATGCAGGTTGTGTTTCAGGAGCAATTCAGAAAGAAACTTATTTAGAGCTGATTAAAATAAATGGATTCACTAATATTAAGATTCAGAAAGAGAAAGCCATCATCATTCCTGATGATATTCTTTCAAATTATCTTACAACATCTGAGCTCGATGCATTTAAATCAGGAGAAACAGGAATATTCAGTATTAGTGTTTATGCAGAAAAACCGGTACAGCCTGTTGTCTGTACCCCGGGTGGAGGTTGTTGCTAAAACTCTATAGCCGGCCCACTTATAAAAGTGGGCCGGCTTAAAACAATGCTCATTTTCAGTCATTTCCAATAACCTTTTTGATACAATCAACGTATCAATGGGAAAAATTGTAAAAATGACAAATCAGTATTACATCAGCTATTATCGCTCGTTAAAAGCAGAGGTCCCGTACCTGAGGTTTTCAATTGTTCTTATTTTAATTCTGGCTCTGAATACAATTGGCTTTAATTTCGAACATATAGCAATTATTACCATGAATCTGATACTTGGTTTAATACTAATGATAATACTATTCTCATATTTTCAGAAATATCAAAAGGTACCATTTGTTGAAATAAACAATGGGGTTCTGAACTATTTTGATACTGAGCGGAATGAAATTATACAAATCAGTGCGCAGGACATTACTCATATCAGCACCAGGTTTTGTGAGTTAAGGGTACATACTCATGAAAAGGTTCATATTCTTAATCTGGATGTTATCAGAAATGAAACAAAGCGCTGGGAGATCAAAGAAAAGATCCGGAAATTAAAAAACTGACTTAATTAAAATCAGTCAGCTTTTTAATTTATATCTTACAATTTACTACAACAACTTCAAGCCCGCCTCGAGAATTGCAATTTTGGATACGGCATCATCCTTCTTTCGCCTTTCATTTTCAACAACTTCCGTTTTCGCATTCTGAACAAAGCGCTCATTTGACAATTTGGCCTCAACAGATTTAAGAAATCCCTGAAGATATTCTATTTCCTTGCTGATACGTTCACGTTCAGCTCCTGCATCAATATTATTCTCAAGCGGAACAAAGAACTCATCCTTTCCTGCCATAAATGCTCCCGCACCGGGAATTGGCTCATCCACAAGATTCACTTCACTGATATTAGCAAGCTTATTAATGATATTTACATAATCTTTATAAGCAAGTGTTGAATTTACCTTAACAGATAAAGTCAGGGTTTCTTTGGGTGATATTTGCTTGGTATTCCTAATGTTTCTGATTTCGGAAATGACCTGCTTAATAATATCAAAATCACTCATCAAAATAGGATCAACCTTACCCGCAAGAGGATAAGCAGCTACGATACAGCAATCTTTTTCGGCTCTCTCCTCAAACAAGTCATCATGCCATAGTTCCTCCGTCAGGAAAGGCATCAGAGGATGTAAAAGCTTTAAAATCCTTTCAAAAAACTCAATCGTTACACGATAGGTTTCCGGATCAATCGGATGCTGATAAGCAGGCTTAATCATTTCAAGATACCAGGCACAGAAATCATCCCAAACTAACTTATAAATGCCCATAAGTGCTTCTGAAAGACGATACTGATTGTAATCAGACTCAATATTAATTAAGGCATTATTAAATGCTGACTCAAACCAACTGATTGCCTGCTGATTAGTATTTGTAAGTTTTTCATCTGTTTCCCAGCCCTTTACCAACCTGAAAGCATTCCATATCTTATTCGCGAAATTTCTACCCTGCTCACAATAGCTTTCGTCAAACATCAGGTCATTCCCCGCCGGTGAGCAAAGTAACATACCAACTCTCACGCCATCAGCTCCATAAGTATCAATCAGGCCTATAGGATCGGGAGAATTACCCAGAGATTTAGACATTTTACGTCCCTGCTTATCACGAACAATGCCTGTCAGATATACATTCCTGAAAGGTACTTCCCCTCTGAACTCATGCCCGGCCATAATCATCCTCGCTACCCAGAAAAACAAAATCTCGGGTGCGGTAACGAGGTCATTAGTAGGATAATAATAATTAATATCTTTATTATCAGGAT
>JBAZHY010000121.1:0-6092 GCA_041652175.1 Pedobacter sp. | reverse complement strand
GGCTGGACTCGTTAAGAAGTGCTGTGGTTGACAAAAACTGGCATTGGTTTAATCGTTATCGTGCAACAAGTGGTAACGATGTGTGGGGTACCCGTACCATTCAGGATGGTAATCATGTTACTCTTCAGAATGAGCTAAAAATGCTGGAGGCAATGACCGCGAACCGTGATAAACGAATTTGGGTCAGGGCTCAGGGGAAAGACATCAAAATTGATGACAGTAACGTTCCTGAACCTTATCCGGTAGGTACACATATTACCCGGAATGTGGAGTACATAAGCGCAGAAGATGCGATTAAGCGAATGACAATCCCTAAAGACTTTAAGGTTACTGTTTTCGCTTCTGAAGATAAGTTTCCGGAAATTGCTAATCCGGTGGCAATGCAGATTGATACCAAAGGCCAGATTTGGGTAGCATCATGGGCTGATTATCCGAAATGGGAGCCAATGAAACCAATGAAGGACCGGATTGTTACCCTAAAAGATGAGAACGGTGATGGAGTCGCTGATAAAGCTATAACTTTCGCATATGTCTCAAATCCAACAGGCTTTGAATTATGGAATGGCGGGGTTATCGTTGTTTCTGCTCCTGATATTTTATTTCTTAAGGATACTGACGGAGATGGTGTAGCTGATGTCCGGTACCGTATGTTAGGAGGTCTGGGTTCTGATGATACTCATCATACTGCAAATAACCTGATTTATGGTCCAGATGGAAATATTTACTATCAGAGAGGTATTTTTATTCTTGAAAATATTGAAACGCCATGGCGTAAAAGTGCAGAGTCAGGTGAGTCGGGTCTGTATCGTTTTAACCCACGCACTTTTGACTTCTCTCTGGTTGTTGATAATAGCCCTAATCCTCATGGAATCAGCTTTGATAAATGGGGCAATCAATTTATTACTGATGGAACTACCGGCAAGGCTTTTCAGGTATATTTCAAGCGAACTGTGACCTCGACTACCGACAAAGGTGATTTTGAGAAGCGTCCTTTATTTAAACAAACAATCAGGCCGTATACCTCCAGTCAGATCTTATCCAGCGGAAATTTCCCTGAAGAATACCAGAATAATTTACTGGTCTACAATGTGATTGGATTTCAGGGGATTAAAAGATATAAATTAAATTATCTGGATGAAGGTGTCATAGAGGGCGAGGAAGCCGGGAACTTAATTTTTACCGGAGGTAATCCGGTATTTGCTCCAAGCTCAGAAGCTACTCCAAGGGTGATAGGTAAGGACTATACAGGAGATCCAAATTTCCGTCCGAGTGATGGTGTTGTTGGATTTGACGGAGCCCTTTACTTTGCTGACTGGCATCAGGCAGTAATTACCCATTCTCCATACAATCTCAGGGATTTAAGTCGTGATCATGAGCATGGACGAATCTATCGCATGGTAGCTACCAACAGACCGCTGCAGAAGCCCGTATCCATCTATGGTGAACCAATCGAAAATCTATTGGAATTGTTCAGGCATCCTATTGACGGAATACGTCACGCCGTTCGCCTTGAACTAAGTGCCAGAAATACAGATGAGGTTATCCGGAAGGCGCAGGAATGGGTTGCTAAATTAGATCCTAAGAAAAAGGAAGATGCATTACCAATGCTTGAAATACTTTGGTTACATCAGCAACATAATGTGATAAACAGACCTTTGCTTGTAAAAGTTCTTAGTTCACCTGAGTATCAGGCGAGACTGGCAGCTCAGAGAGTAGCTTTCTTTTGGAGTGGTAAGGATACATTCAAACCGGGTAAATCAGAATCTACAATTACCGGTATGCAGCACAGAACATTTTATGAGAAATTCTGGAAGGTTCCGGGACAAACTGATGCTGCTCATGCTCATCAGTCTCAGAAAACTGAAGCCCCAAAAGCGGCAACGCCGGCAAGCACGACAGCGGTTAGTAAAGGTCCGGAGCTTCAAAATGATAAGGTGGCAATCCTGACCATTGAAGCGACTGATGAACTGCGTTTTAAATGGAAAGGTCAGTTGTTATCTGAGTTCAGTGTAAAAACATCCCAACCGGTAGAAATTACAGTTGATAACCTTGGATTAATGCCTCACAATTTTCTGATCACAAAGCCTGGTACAATTGATATTGTATCTCAGAAAGCTCTGGAATTAGGGGACAATGGTGCTGCAAAACATTATGTTCCTGAAGGGGATATGGTCCTTCATGCAACAAAGCTCTTAAATGGAGGAGCTAAGGAGACCCTTAAATTTACGGCTCCGGCAGCACCAGGCGAATATCCTTTTGTATGTACTTTTCCGGGACATTCGTTTACGATGCGGGGTATTATGAAGGTGGTAAAATGATCTGAATTCAGGCATAATCACTTTTAATATCAGTATCAATGAAGAGTGGTAATTTAGGTAGCAGATGATTAAAATAGGAGTTATTGGACTTTCAGTGCATAGTGCTGCTTATACAGAAATCATTAATTCCGGTGCTTCGGACCCTGAGTTTAATGATTGCAGGGTAGTGGCGATTTTTCATCCTGAGGGTAACCCGGATGTAGAATTTTCTGAGAAACAGCTGCAAAGTTTTACTGATACAATAAAAGGTCAGGGTGTGGAATTTACAGGCTCTTTGAAAGAATTGGTTAGAAAGGTTGATGCTGTGATGTTATTAACGAATGACGGGCGACCTCATTTGAAAGAGATCATGCCGATATTAAAAGCGGGGAAACCGGTTTATGTAGACAAACCACTTGCAGCTACTCTTCAGGATGTACTCGCTATTTTTAAAGTTTCAGGAAAATATAATGTACCTATGTTTTCCTGTTCACCGCTCCGCTTTGTTAAGGAAGCTTTGGATATCCGCGAAGGTAAAATAGTTGGTAAAGTTTTAGGGGCAAATACTTACGGTCCTGCACCTCTGCAGAAATCTCATGCAGATCTTTTTTGGGACGGAATTCATGCGGTTGAATCACTTTATACGGTATTGGGCGGGGCTGGATGTAAGACCGTTACGCGCACATTTACAGATGATGCTGATGTCGTTACAGGAAACTGGACAGATGGCCGGATTGGTGTTTTCCGTGGAATTCGTAAAGGTAAAAGTGGTTTCGGAGGAACAGCTTTTGGAGATAAAGGGATTGCTTCAATTGGAGGTTTCGGTGGCTACCGTCCATTGGTGGTAGCTATAGCAGAGTTTTTTCGTTCACGCAAATCACCGGTCAGTGATGAAGAAACGATAGAGATTTATGCCTTTATGGAGGCAGCAGATGAGAGTAAAAGACTCGGCGGGATTCCGGTTGACCTGTCTGAAATATTAATGCGGGCAAAAAAGAAATAATTTCTGTTGGAGTAGCCTCCGGGAAGTTTACCAATTGGATTTCGTACAGAGACTTTTTATCCTTCTCTGATTACTGTTAGATGTTGGTTCAAATTTATGCGCCGCAAAACCGGCCAGCTATTGTATTTATTATTCGGAAGGTATAAATGAAAATTCCGCTTTTTTTAATATCCGGGATAATCAGAAAAAAATAAGGTAATTATTAAATAAAGAAAATTAAAAAAGATGAAAAAGAGTAGACTAAATAGATTGTTCAACGAAAAATCAGGTAAATGTTTTGATGTAGCTATTGACCATGGATTTTTTAACGAATTAACATTTCTGGGCGGAATAGAAAATATTGAAAAGTCTGTCAAAATTTTAATTGATGCAGATCCTGACGCAATTCAATTAACTGTTGGACAGGCACATCATTTACAATCTGTACCCGGAAAGAGGAAGCCTGCTTTAGTTTTAAGAACAGATGTTGCCAATGTTTATGGTCTTGAGCTTCAATCTGTATTGTACAGTAGAATGATTGAGGAGCCGGTACTTCAGGCAGTCCGCCTTGATGCTACTTGTGTGGTTGTGAATTTGTTCCGTATTCCGGGTGCACCTGAGGTCACAGATCAGTGTATCCAGAATATTCTGAAGTTGAAACCCATGTGCGATTACTATTCTATGCCTTTAATGATTGAGCCATTGGTGTTTCGTCCGAATAGTGAAGCCGGCGGATATATGGTTGATGGCAATATAGATATTATTTTACCTCTTGTCAGACAGGCTGTTGAGTTAGGTGCTGATATTATTAAGGCAGATCCCTGCGATAATGTTGAAGATTATCATAAGGTTGTTGAGGTTGCAGGATCCGTTCCGATTCTTGTCAGGGGCGGCGGACGTGCTGATGATGAAGAGTTATTGGATCGTACCTACAGACTCATGAAGCAGGGGGTTAAAGGAATAGTTTACGGCAGAAATGTGGTACAACATGTTAACTCAGGAGGAATGACCCGGGCTTTAATGGCAATTGTTCATGATGGTGCAAAGCCGGAAGATGTAATAGCCTGGGTTAAGGGTAATTAATAAAATATTTAAGCCGGTTCTGATGCTTTGGCCCGGCGGGCTTCATCGCGCAGTCGCGGGATGAAAAAATTAAATACAAGATGAAAGTTGTAAACGTTGGCATTATAGGCGGTGGTTTAATGGGTAAGGAAGTAGCCGGAGCTTTTGGACGCTGGTTCTCATTGAATGATTTTCCGGTAAATGTAAAATTAAAAGCTGTTTGTGATCTGGATGCTAATACCTTAAAATGGTATGAGCAAATTCCTTCAGTAGAGTTATTAACTACAGATTATAAGGAGCTGCTTGCTTCTCCTGCGGTGGATGTGGTTTATGTGGCCCTTCCTCATCATCTTCATGAACAATATTATATTGAAGTAATTGAAGCAGGGAAAGACCTGCTGGCAGAGAAGCCATTCGGGATAAATCTACAGGCAGCAAAAAGGATCAATGATAAAATTATCCAGTCTAAATCTTTTGTAAGATGTTGTTCTGAGATGCCATTTTTACCCGGACCTCAAAGAGTGATCAGTGAAGCGCTTTCCGGCAGGATCGGTGAAATCATTGAAATAAATGCAGGATTTTGTCATTCGAGCGATATGGATCCTCTTAAACCAATTAACTGGAAGAGGCAGTCGAAATTTTGTGGAGAAATAGGAGTTATGGGCGATTTGGGTATGCATGTAATGCATATTCCGATAAGACTCGGATGGATCCCTGATAAGGTATATGCTCATTTACAGAAGATAATTACCAGAAGGCCGGATGGGAAAGGAGGGTGGAGTGATTCTGATACCTGGAATAATGCAACACTGTTAACTTCTGTAAAAATTGGAGATAATGATATTCCAATGTCGCTGGAAATGAAGCGATTAAAGCCAGGGGAGACTAATTCATGGTATATTGAAATTCTCGGAACAGAAGGCGGAGTACGATATAATACCAAGGATACTAAAGCTTTGTGGACTTTTAAACGGGAAAAGGAGCAGGCCTGGCAGAGAGTAGATCTTGGATTTCAGGTTGCCTTTCCAACAAGCACAGGTTCCATATTTGAACCGGGCTTCTCCGATTGTTTTTTGCAGATGCTGGCTGCATATTTTGCAGAGCGCGAAGGAATCCTGGATGGACGGTTTGGATGTGTTAGGCCTGAAGAGGCATTAATTAGTCATAAAGTGTTTAATGCGGCCCTTAAATCTCACGAAACCGGCTCTGTGGTGCTTATATGATTGAGTTAATCATAGTTATAAAAAGAATGTTTGGCTATTAAACCGGATAAAGAGACCAAAGAATTCGATATGAAAAAAAATAACCGAAGAGGAATTTTGGCCGGGGGAAATTGGATTATCGATAATGTAAAGATTATAGATGTTTATCCAAAAGAAGAGAAGCTGGCGAATATACTTCAGGAGAGCACCAGTAACGGTGGTGCTCCATACAATGTTTTAAAAGCCATCAGCAAGATGGGATTCAATTTCCCTTTAAAAGGGATTGGTGCTATCGGGAATGATCAGCGGGGAGATTTTATTTTAAAAGAATGTCAGGAACTGCAAATCGATTCGGCTCAAATCATTAAGGTAAAAAAGACCAATACTTCTTATACTGATGTAATGACAGTTCATGGTACCGGCAGGCGCACTTTCTTTCACTCCAGAGGTGCAAATGCTTTTTTGGATGAATCTTATTTTAATTTTTCAGGTTCTGATGCCAGAATTTTTCACCTGGGTTATTTATTGCTGCTTGATAAACTGGATATA
>JBAZHY010000120.1:0-6095 GCA_041652175.1 Pedobacter sp. | reverse complement strand
GAACGGAAAAGGAGGTGCATGGAGTGAAACTGCATTTTTCAGAATGGGAATGCTCTCCAAAAATAACTGGAAAGCAAAATGGATCACTCCGGGATATGAGGAAGACTCGCTCCGCGCCAGTCCCCTATTCAGAAAGCAGTTCAAAAGCAGCAAGAAGATTATTGCAGCAACAGCAAATATCACTTCACATGGAATGTATCAGGCCTTTATCAATGGAAAGCGGGTTGGCGATGCTTACCTGACACCGGGCTGGACTTCCTACAATACCCGACTTCAGTATCAGTCTTACGATGTAACTCCCCTGCTCCGCAGTGGTGAAAATGCAGTCGGGGTGGTTCTGGGTAATGGATGGTATCGCGGTATTATGGGATTCTCGAATCAGAAAAACATCTATGGTAAGGACCTTGCCCTGCTTTTCCAGCTTGAAATCGAATATAGCGACGGCAGCAAAGAACAGATCATTTCAGACGGCAGCTGGAAATCGTCAACCGGTGCTATCGTATATTCCGAAATCTATAACGGGGAAACGATTGATGCCCGGAAAGCAAAAACAGGATGGAACAATATTAATTATAATGACCGCGACTGGGCATCTGTCGGGGAGGCTAACTTCAGCAAAGACAATCTGATTGCTACTGAAAATGAACCGGTCAGAAAACAGGAGACCTTCAACCCTGTCAAAATATTCACTACACCGAAAGGTGAGAAAGTAATTGATTTCGGACAAAACCTGGTTGGCTGGGTAGTAATGAAGATAAAAGGTAAGGCCGGCGACCGCATCGTGCTTTCGCATGCTGAAGTACTTGATAAGCAGGGAAATTTCTATACCGATAATCTGAGAGCGGCAAAAGCTCAGAATACTTATATTTTAAAAGGAGGTGAAGAGGAAGTCTTCGAACCTCATTTTACCTGGCAGGGTTTCAGATATCTTCGGGTTGAGGGAATCAGCGGGGATTTGAACCCCAATAATTTTACGGCAGTTGCCCTGTATTCAGATATGGAGACGAGCGGAACTTTCAAAAGTTCAAATTCTATGGTCAATCAGCTGCAGCATAATATCAGATGGGGACAAAGAGGAAACTTCCTGGATGTCCCGACTGATTGCCCTCAGCGGGATGAGCGTCTGGGCTGGACAGGTGATGCACAGGTATTTTCAAGAACCGCAGCATTTAATATGAATGTTCACAGCTTTTTCAGTAAATGGCTGAAAGATCTGGAGGCCGATCAGATTGACGGAAAGGTGCCTCACGTGGTTCCGAACATCATCGGTAAAAACAATGTCAACAGCGCCGGATGGGCAGATGTTGCCACCATTATTCCCTGGAATCTGTATCTGGCTTACGGCGATAAAAAAGTATTGGAAACTCAGTATTCCAGCATGAAGGCCTATGTAGAAAGTATCCGCAGGATTGCAAAAAATGACTTATGGAACTCAGGTTTCCATTATGGCGACTGGCTTTATTTCCGCCCTGTGGATGATGATAATGACGGGCGTTCGGCGGTGACAGATAAATTCCTGATTGCACAGTGTTTTTACGCCCATTCTACCCAATTACTCATTAATACAGCTCAGGTGCTGAACCGGCAGGAAGATGTTCAGCAGTATACAGAACTGCTAAAACGGATCAAAACCGCATTCATGAACGAATATGTCAGTCCGAATGGCCGGCTGGCTTCAGGTACTCAAACCGCCTATGTTCTGGCATTAAACTTCGATATGCTGCCGGAAAACCAAAGACAACAGGCGGCAGAGCGGCTGGCAGACAATATCAAAACCTACGGTCACCTGACTACCGGTTTTCTGGGAACACCTTATTTATGCCATGTGTTAACCCGTTTTGGATATACCGATCTGGCTTATAAATTATTACTCCATGATAAATTTCCCTCATGGCTATATCCGGTCAGAATGGGTGCCACAACCATTTGGGAAAGATGGGATGGCATTAAGCCCAACGGTACCTTTCAGTCTGTAGGGATGAACTCATTTAATCATTATGCCTATGGTGCAATCGGTGACTGGATGTACCGTAAAATGGTAGGGATTGACACTTTTGAAGACGGGGCAGGTTATAAACATATCCGCATTCAGCCGCATATCGGCGGAGGATTCAGCAATGCCGCTGCAAGTCTGGAAACCTATTACGGCAAAGTAAGCAATGAATGGAAGCTCGAAAACGGCAAGCTGAAAATGGATGTCAGCATTCCGGCAAATACTTTTGCTACGGTATATATGCCGGCTAAAGCAGCATCAGATATTATGGAATCAGGTAAAGCGCTTAACAATGGGATTATTCAGGGCTCTGAGGGAGAATATGTTATTCTGAAGATCGGTTCCGGGAATTATCATTTCGAGAGCGTAAGGTAAGGTCGTGGCGGATCAGATCCGCCACTACCCCCTTTAGTCCATCAGGACAGCACTTCCTCCAGCACTTCCAGTGATTTCACCTTTCCAAAGCCTTCTGAATGCAATGCATAATAATCAAGAACCTTTTCAAGGAGGATCTTTCTTTCAGCAGGGGATATTTTCAGCTCATGTAAGGTATCGAAATTAGCATTCAGTACCCGGGTCCAAAGTATGGTGTAAGGAGGCTCAAGTATAAAAGTATGAGGCGGATGTAAATTGGAATAACCTCCACTTTTCAGATCAAAATAAGATGCTGATGAATTGGTACTATCCGGATAAAAGCCCAGAAACCTTGTTAAGCGCAGCAAAAAATACAAATGAAAATTCGCCAGTCCCCGGCTCATACTATCCAGAATTTCAATGGCATGGAAAAGGAATTCGAATAAGACCTCATCGGCCTCATGCTGCTTCAGCGACTTATAAAGCACCTCATTCAGAAACATGGTAATCGAACTCTTTACAATATCATAAGGGATTTGCTGAAACACGGGCTGATGCCTGAGTTCTGATACTCTTTGAATATTTCCGGAGGGTTTATGATAAACAATCATGTCCAGCAAATGAAGGGACTGCAGACTGTTCAGCCTGATTTTGGATTTCGGCCGCTTAATTCCATTAATAAGATAAGATTGCAATCCGAACTTCTCTGTAAAGATCTGCACCACCACACTGCTTTCAGAATAATTGGTGGTTTTAAATACAATCCCTCTGGTTTTATGCAGCATCGATAATCTTTGGAAGAAGTATAATGATCCCGATAATTAAAGCGGTAATTGCTGAAAGCAAAACCATGGCGGCAGCAACATCCTTAGCTACCCCTGCCTTCTTATTATATTCAGGTGAAACCAGATCGACAATTGTCTCGATAGAAGTATTCATCAGTTCAGAGATCAGCACCAAAGCCATAGCCGCGATTATCCACAGCCATTCTGAGGTGTTCAGATTCAGATAAAACGATAATATACTTACCAGGATTGCAGCAAAACAGTGTACCCTGAAGTTTCCCTGAGTTTTAAAGGCATAGCCTAATCCACTGAATGCAAAATAGAATCCTCTGATAAATTTCTTCATAGTTTGATTATCGAAAGAACTTTCTTAAAACTACCGGGATATAATCGCAGATAATTCAAAGTCCAATTTAAGAATTTTTGTAGTTTTGCGATCTGGCCATTGCCCATATCTAAATCCTGCAGTATGTGGAATAACTTTTCCAAATTTATACTTTCCAACCGTATAATAATTCTTTTCGCATTTTTTGTCCTGACCCTGTTCATGGCCTGGAAAGCCAGTTTTGTCAGATTATCATTTACGGGAAGCAAGATCCTGCCTCTTACAGATTCAGCCTTCATTAAATACAATGAATTTAAAAGCAGGTTTGGTGAAGACGGAAACATGATGGTTTTAGGTGTCAGTTCGCCCGATCTTCTGAAAAAAGAGCAATTCAACGACTGGAAGGTACTGGCAGAAGAGATTCATAAGCTTCAGGGAATTAAACAGGTTTTATCGGTCGGGAATCTATACGACCTGCAAAAAGATACCATCGATCAAAAGTTTGTGATCAAACAGATCAGTGCTGATATGGTAAGGACTGATGCTGAAATGGACAGTATCAAACAACACATTTACCGTCTGCCATTTTATGAAGGACTGATCTACAACAAAGAAACACATGCCACCTTGATGGCCATTAATTTTGATCATAAGATTTTAAATACACCCAAAAGGGGGCCGATAATTAAAAGTATCCTTGAGAAGGCCGAAGCATTTGAGAAAAAGCACAATATAAAGGTTCATATTTCAGGCCTTCCCTATATCCGTACAGCTGTCAGCCAATTAGTATCCAAAGAGTTTGTGCTGTTTCTCGGCCTGTCAATCCTTGTTGCGGCAGTGATATTGTTCATTTTCTTTCGCAGGATATACCCGGTATTATTCCCCGTTCTTTTAGTTATTGTAGGAGTGATCTGGAGTCTGGCTACTTTGGTGATGTTTGGTTATGAGATCACTATGCTCACCGGATTGATTCCGCCGCTCATCGTAATCATTGGTATCCCGAACAGTATTTTGCTGCTTAACAAATATCATAATGAGCTCAGAAAACATGGGGATAAAGACAAGGCTTTACATGTTACCATTCTCCGTATTTCAGAAACCACACTCATTGCCAATGTGACAGCGGCCATTGGTTTCGGTGTACTTTATTTTACCGGAAGTGCCCTTCTGGTAGAGTTTGGGGTGGTAGCTGCCATCAATGTGATGGCAACCTGGTTCATTTGCCTGTGTCTGATCCCTGTTATTTTCAGCTATCTTCCGGTACCGAAGCTGGAAAAGCAGGAGGATCATGACAATGGATTTTTGCAAAAACTACTGGTCAAAACAGATAATCTTGTTCACCATCGCAGTAAGCTGATCTATACGGCATGTATTGTAATTTCCCTGATCTCACTGATTGGAGTGGCAAAGATCAATGTGAACGGTTATGTGGTTGATGACCTTCCGCAGAATTCACCCATCAACCGGGATCTGAAATTCTTTGAAAAGAATTTTGAAGGTATCCTTCCGCTCGAGATAAGTATTGATACCAAAAAGAAAAATGGCATTCTGAATTTATCAACCATTAAAAAGGTCGACAGAGTGGAGGAAATGATTTCTGCTTATCCTGAATTTTCGCGTTCAATTTCTCTGAATAAAGCCTTAAAATATGCTTCGCAGGCATTCTATAATGGAGATCCGCAGTTCTACCGTATCCCGAATGATATGGAGAAGAGTTTCGTGCTGAGTTATCTGGGTAATTCGGGTGGAAATAATAATATGCTGAAAGGCTTTGTCGACAGCAATAAGCAGGTAGCCCGTGTCAGTTTCCAGATGGCCGATGTTGGATCGAGCAGAATGAATGAATTACTGGAAGAATTACAACCGAGAATAGATTCAATACTGAATCCTGAGCGTTACGATGTATTGCTGACCGGCTCCAGCATTATTTTTTCAAAGGGTACAGATTATATGCTCAGAAACCTGATGGAGAGTATAATAATTGCCATTATTCTGATTTCGCTATTACGTCTGGGGCAATTCAGGGATATCAGAATCATGTTCATATCGCTGTTGCCTAATGTTATTCCGCTGATCATTACCGCCGGATTAATGGGATTTTTTGGTATTCCGCTGAAACCTTCCACCATTCTGATCTTTACCATTGCCTTCGGACTGGCCTCGGATCAAACGATTTATTTTCTGACCAGATATCAGCAGGAGCTTTCTACAACAAACTTTACCACTTCCAGAGTAATTTCAGATACGATCAGGGAAACCGGCATCAGTATGACACATATTGCCCTGGTACTTTTCTTTGGGTTTGGAATATTTACAGCATCAACCTTTGGAGGAACAATGATCCTGGGAATGCTGCTCTCCATTACGTTGATTATCGCTTTGATTTCAAATCTAACCCTGCTGCCGGCATTGCTGGTTCTGCTTGATAAAAGGAAGAGAAAGAAGATAGCAAAGGCGAAGGGCGAAACCTGGGATATTTGATGAGGGGGTGATGTATTAACGTCATTCCTGCCTGCCGGCAGGCAGGTCGAAGGAGGCACGACTGAGAAACCTGTTGCCTAAAACAACTACCTTTACTCAACAGATTTCTCCTCGCGTCAAATTATTTTTTAACCAAACAAATGCCGTTCGCTCGGAA
>JBAZHY010000119.1:0-6118 GCA_041652175.1 Pedobacter sp. | reverse complement strand
TTCTGGATAAAGTGGGGGAGAAAATAGCCGGTTTATGCCATGCCGAAGCTGCTACGGTTACTGCCGGTTGCTGGTCGGCTCTTGTCCAAGGAACCGCAGGTGTTTTAACCGGTATGGATCGCAAAAAAGTGATGCAGCTACCTAAACTGGAAGGTACCGGTATGAAATCTGAAGTGATTTTACAAAAGACTCATGCCAATGGCTATCATCAGGCTTTATTAAATACCGGGGTTACTTTGGTATTAGTAGAAACCTTTGAAGAAGCCGAAGCAGCAATAAATGAGAAAACAGCTATGTTATGGTTCTTAAACAGGGAATTGCATGTCGGCAAGATCAAGTATGATCAATGGCTTGCTCTGGGTAAAAAGCATCGTATCCCAACAATGATCGATATTGCCTCTGATGCACACCCGGTTGATAACCTATGGAAATTTAATGATATGGGTTTTGATCTGGTTGCGATATCAGGAGGTAAAGCCATGAAAGGTCCGCAAAGTGCAGGAATACTCATGGGCAAAAAAGATCTGATTGCCGCTGCGCGTTTAAGTGCGCCACCAAACAGTGGAATATGCCGTGGTCATAAAGTGAACAAAGAAGAGATCTTAGCGATGTATGTAGCACTTGAGCGACATATTAAAATGGATCATGTTAAGGAGTGGAAAATGTGGGAAGACCGTATGGCTGTTGTGGTGAATACGATTAAACCAATTAAGGGAGCAAATACAAGAAATTTCATTCCTGAAATTGCAAATTATACGCCAACATTACACTTAACCTGGGATACCAACATCATTAAGATGAATGGGAGAGAGCTTAAAGAGCGTTTATGGAATGGTAATCCCGGCATTGAAGTGATGGGTGGTGGAACGATGGGTGGAATCAGAGAAGGAATTGAACTATCTGTATGGCAATTAAAACCAGGGCAGGAGAAGATTGTTGCTAATCGGATAAAAGAAGAATTACTGAAGGCTTCTGTTTAAATTATATTTACAAATCTGTTAAATTCGTTTTTTATCAATGAATAGTTCTGTCTTTTCCAAATTCATTCTGGGCATCTCAATACTTAGTCTGCTGATTTCTATATACATGATTTTCAGTGGAGATATTGCACTTTCTGGTCCATTTGTTGTTGTATTTCTAGCCTTTTTAGCAATTAGTTTCAGAGGCTTTCCGGCTTTACGGGGATTAACTTTTACCACATCGATCCTTGCAGTAGTTGCAATTTCCCTGTACTATCCTGAATACTTCAAAGAGTATAAGGGTTTTGAGTTTGCCACACTGATTACTCCTTTAATTCAGATAATCATGTTTGGAATGGGTTGTTCCATGGGCTTGAAGGATTTTGTTGCACTGGCAAAATCTCCGAAATCGGTTATTGTGGGGGTAGTTGGTCAGTTTACAATTATGCCCCTATTAGGTTTTACTTTAGCGAGCTTTACGAATTTTCCGGCTGAAATTTCAGCCGGTATCATTCTGCTTGCTTGTGCACCAACATCGGTTACTGCAAGTGTGATGTCTTATCTGGCAAAAGCAAACGTGGTGCTTGCCATTACCATTACGGCTATTACAACCTTACTTGCACCTTTCTTAATTCCTTTACTGATGAAATTCCTGGCCGGAGGATTTATAGAGATCAATGTTATAGAAATGATGTGGGGTATAATCCAAATGGTATTTATCCCGATAGGTGCCGGATTAATTTTCAATAAATTTTTACATGGAAAAGCTAAATGGCTTGATGATTCCATGCCGCTGGTTTCAATGATTGGTGTGGCATTTATTGTTGCAATTATTATGGCTGCAGGTAGAGATAGTATTCTTAATATCGGTCTTGAATTGATTCTTGTTGTATTTGTGATGACACTTTCCGGATTCTTCCTGGGTTATTGGTGGGCCAGACTGTTTAAATTGTCTGAAGATGATTGTCGCACCATTGCTCTGGCAACTGGTATGCAGAATGCAGGTCTTGTTTCGGGAATTGCTAAAGTGATGGGTAAAATTGCTACAGTTGGTTTAGCTACAGCGGTTTGTGGTCCTATAATGGGCTTTAGTTCTTCTATACTCGCGTCTTATTGGAATAGTCATCCCCCTAAGGATGATAATCTTGTTGCTCAGAACAAATTAGAGGAATCTGCGGAAGTAGATATTTTGAGCGTTTAATTTAAAAATAGTATAAATATGTCTTTAAGAGTAGCTCTTCTCGGTATTTACCACGAGTCAAACACATTTGTTCCAAAAGCAACAATCATCACGGATTTTGAGAATGGACATTATTTAACCGGCGAAGCTATTAGAAATGAGTATCAGCATGCACATCATGAAATTGGTGGTATGATTGAAGTAATGGATAGCGAGGGAATAGAAGTGATTCCTGTTTTATTTGCTGAAGCTACACCCGGTGGTGCGCTCTCGGCAAATACTTATGAAGGGATTTTGAATAATATGATGGAGCGACTGGAGAAAGTTTTACCGGTTGATGCTTGTTTAGTAGTGCCACATGGTGCGGGGGTATCCGAAAACTACCCGGACATGGACGGACATTGGTTGAGTCTTATCCGCCAAAAACTTGGTGATTCTATCCCAATTGTCGGAACCCTGGATCTCCATGCCAATGTAAGTCAGCTAATGGTAGACTCCACGAATGCTCTTGTTGCATACAAAGAAAACCCCCATGTGGATATGAGACAGCGGGGAGCCGAGGCTGCAAATATTCTCATAGGTTTATTAAAAGGGAAAACACAACCGGTCCAGGTATTGGTCCAGGTTCCCCTGGCAATCAGTATTGAACAACAATTAACAGCTAATGAACCCTGCATTAGTTTATATGCCTATGCAAGGGAGTTGGCTAAAGAATCGGGTATTTTATCCCTGAGCATACAGCATGGGTTTCCTTATGCAGATGTTTATGAAATGGGTACTTCCATTATTGTAGTTGCTGATGCCGATCGTGATAAAGCATTATCTGTTGCAAAGAAGCTTGAAGCTTATATCCTGGAAAGGAAAGATACTTTTGTAGGCCATAAGAATGACATTGATTCTGCTCTGAAACAGATTGATACCAGTGAAAAACCGGTATTACTTCTCGATATGGGAGATAATGTCGGCGGAGGTGGTCCGGCTAATAACTGCTGTATTCTTGAAGCATTTGAAGAGAGCAAACAGTATAAATATTTTGTTTGCATTTATGATCCTAAAGCTGTTGAAGAGGCCTCTTCACATCAAGCTGGAGATGTTTTTGATCTTCAGGTTACCGGAACCGGCAAAGAGGGTTTGAAGACGCTGAACCTGCATGTCAAATTGCTGCGTGTTACTGATGGTGCTTTTCAGGAAAGTAACCCCAGACATGGAGGACAGATAAATTTCAGGATGGGTAAAACTGTAGTACTTGCTACAGATGAGGGAAGTGAAATTATGCTTACCTCTTTAAGAGTTATGCCTTTCAGCTTACAGCAATTAATTTCTCAGGGGGTTATACCTTCAAATTTTGACGCAATCGTTGCTAAAGGGGTTAACGCACCTATTGCTGCTTATTCTCCCGTTTGTCCGACAATCATTCAGGTGAATACTCCCGGAGTTACACAGGCAGATATGACCCTGTTTAATTTTAAGCACAGACGCAAGCCTTTATTCCCCTTTGAGAATATATAAGAAATAAATATATAAGAATAAGCTGTCCTTATCCGGCAGCAAGAAGATCAAAATTATGAGTACAGAAAAATCACAATTAAACAAAGCATTCAGGGGCCTGATGGGAATTCTCATGCTGACATTGGCAATTCAATTAAATGTATCAGCACAGGCTGCCAAGGATAATCTGCGTCCTGCAGCCCTTGGTAAAAATGGTATGATTGCCACGGCAAATCCATTAGCTACTTTGGCAGGGCAGAAAATTCTGGTAAAGGGAGGAAATGCAATTGATGCCATAGTTGCCGCTGCCGCTTCTTTAAACGCAGCTGAACCTTATATGTCGGGTACAGCCGGAGTGGGATATATGCTTTTTTATTCTGCAAAAGAAAATAGGGTAAGATCTCTTGTATTTGGTGGCTGGGTACCTGAAACATTCAAAATTACAAGATTTAAAAAGGATACCAGAGTAGCCGATGGAGCAGGACATGGAGCAATGGAAACTATTGGTCCGCGTATTGCCGCGGTACCCGGAAATCTTGCCGGCTGGGCTAAAGCGTTAAAAGATTATGGTACAATGCCGCTTTCTGAAGTATTTGAAAGCGCAATTGATTACCTGGAAAACGGGGTGCCGATCACTGAATTTGATCAGGCCATGTGGGCTGGTACTGTTGCAAGAATTGCCCCGCATGCTGAATCGAGAAAGATATTCCTTAAGAATGATAAGGATCCTTATGTAATTGGTGATTATTTTTCAAATAAGCCACTTGCAAAAACGATGAGAAGAATTGCATCAGAGGGGATTGATGTCTTTTATAAAGGGGAAATTGCCAGGGAAATGGCGGATGCATTTGCACGCGATGGAGGCTTTATAACGGTTAAGGATCTTGCAGCAGTACCTGACAGGGTACAATGGACTGACCCTATTTCTATAAAATACCGCGACTATACTGTTTATAATAACCCTCCTCCGGGAATGGGTATACAGCAGCTTCAGGTTTTGAAGATCATGGAAGGTTTCGATCTTAAAAAAATGGGTCATAACAGTCAGGAATATCTGGCGCACCTTCTTGAGGCAAATTACTTGAGCAGAATTGATACAGATAAATATATAGGGGATCCGAAGTTTGTTACTGTACCCGTTGATATGCTATTGTCTGATGCTTATATCGATAAGCAAAGAGCAAAAGTTGTTGCCAGAGTTAAAGAACGTATGGCGGCAATGAAAAATCAAAGTTCTTTGAATCAAAACCTTATTCCACAGGATGATGCCAACGCTAATAAATACAAATATGCAACAACCAGCCTTTCTGCTGTAGATAAATGGGGTAATGCGGTGGTTATCATTCAAACACATGGTGGTGGTTTTGGTTGCGGTTATGTTGCAGGAAATACCGGAGTAGTGTTTAACAGCGCTTTGGACTGGATGTCAGCTGAGCAGGGTTTAGCCAATAGTGCACAGCCCGGAAAGGCTGTGGGATGGTGTATTGGCGGAATGTTGCAATTTCACAGAAATGGAAAGCCTGAACTGATCGTAGGTTCGCCGGGCAGTTTCGGAATTTTACAATCAGTGCCACAGGTTGCTATGAATGCGGTCGATTTTGGAATGAATATTCAGGATGCGATCAGCGCTCCGCGTTTCCGATGGAAAGATGAACTTGGATCAGTTCCTGCAAAAGAGCTGATTATGGAAACCAGGGTTCCTGCAAAAACTATTCAATCTTTGCGGGATATGGGATATGTAATTGATACGAGTCTGGGAGATTGGTCTATGACCGTTGGAGGAGCTCAGGGCGTGAGTATTAATCATAAGACAGGCTGGCTGATGGGAGGTGCAGATTTAAGAAGAAATGGATATGCCGTAGGTTGGTAGTCAATTGTTTATTAAAAGAAATATTAAAAAAATAAGATGAAAGAAGAAAATACAAGTCGCCGCAGGGATTTTATTAAGAAGTCTGTTTTTGCTGCAGCCGGAATGAGTTTGGTACCAGGTTTCGTACTTGGTAAGGATGGAAGTATCAGTTCAATTACCGAACAACTGTCAAGAGCATTAGCCGGACAGGATGGAATTAAGAAAGTAGCCTTTATCACTCATATTTACAGAAACAGTGCACATGCGGACGTGATTGGAACTAAACTATTTCTGGGCATTCCGACTGACGAAGGCATGGTAGCTCCCCAGATTAAAATTGTCTCGGTATATATCGAACAGGTGGGTGCAAATGATACGGGTATCCGGATGGCCAAAATGAATAATACTCCGGTTTATCCTACCGTGGAAGAGGCTTTAACATTGGGTGGCGACAAGCTGGCAGTGGATGCCGTTATTTACGTTGGGGAACATGGTGAATATCCGTACAACAGACTAGGGATGAAATTATATCCGCGCATGAATTATCTTGAAAGAATTTTCAGAGTATTTGATGCATCCGGAAGATCAGTGCCTGTGTTTACCGATAAAGCTTTGTCTTACAGCTGGATAGACAGTAAATGG
>JBAZHY010000118.1:0-6130 GCA_041652175.1 Pedobacter sp. | reverse complement strand
CCATGGAATCTGAAATACCCGTTAAGGCTGCCAATCCGGCTATGCTGCTTAAACCAATCATTTCAGGCCGGGTTAATCCGGAATTCGACTCCGCATTTGCCACTTCAGTCGGTTTCTTTGTCATAGATTCTGATTTAGATGATCAGGAAGGAATATACTGCCTTCTTTCTTTCATATAAATCTATGAAGCATTAAGGGTTTATGTTGAATTATTCGTAATTGTTACAAAATTACTCCCGTGCATCTCATAACGCCCTGCATTAAGCAATGACCCACTAATAACATGGCAAAAAGAGAGCCTGATCAGTGATTTAAAGCAGTTTTGAGTAATCAGTCTGCAAGTCAAAAGCGGTGTCTGAAAGCGTACTTTAACGAAATAGCAACTATCCCGGATTCAGACTTCGGTCTGATTTAAAGACAGGCACTGATCTGCCCGGAATCAATAAACACAAATAATCAGATGAATACTTTTAATAAAATAATAAAAAGTATTTTAAAATAAATTAAAAGTATTAATTTCATTTCTTCAAAAAGATAAAAGATCATATAATTTCTGAGATGTCTAAGAAGAAATACTTATTTAAAAAGAAGCTAATCAAGAGTTTATATTTCGGTGGGACCCTTTCAAGTGCTGATTTAAGCGTCTTAAATGAAAAGAACCTTCAAATTACTTCAAAGGCAGTTAACGAGCTTGTTGATGAGGGGGCTGTTATCCCTGCAGGATTCGCAAATTCTACCGGAGGAAGATGCCCTCAGCTATATACATTAAGAGAAGACTTAATGTATATAGTTGCAGTTTCCATGGATCAGCTTACTACCCGAATGGCTCTGGTTAACATGAAGAACAACTTTGTGGGCGAAATCAGGGAATTAGAACTTGTATTAAGCAACCGGATATCATTGGTTGATGAGCTGGCGGAATATTTAAATCAATTTATTCATGATTCAGGAATTTCAAAAGAGAAGATTGCCGGGATAGGAATTGGTATGCCGGGATTTGTTGACGCTGAAAAAGGATTAAATTATTCCTTTTTAAAAGTCAATCATGGCAGTATTGTCAGCCAGTTAGAAACCAAAACAGATCTTCCTGTATTAATCGACAATGACTCCAGTCTTATAGCCTTAGCCGAATTCAAAATTGGTGCGGCATTAGGCAAGCAAAATGTAATGGTGATAAATATTAGCTGGGGAATAGGCCTTGGTATGATCCTGAATGGTAAGCTTTACCGGGGTAATGATGGCCTTGCCGGCGAATTAAGTCATATTCCATTATTTACAAACAATAAAATATGCAGTTGTGGTAAAATGGGCTGCCTTGAAACAGAGGCTTCGCTTTTAGTGGTAATAGAAAAAGCTATAGCAGGAATAGATCAGGGTAAACCAACAATACTTAAGAAATCAAATCTTGAAAAGGTAGAAGAAGCTGCTCATTCAATACTGAATGCAGCAATTCATGGTGACACATTTGCGATAGAACTGATTTCTGAGTCGGCCTATAATATTGGAAGAGGTATAGCAATTCTGGTACATATTTTAAATCCCAAGACAATCGTATTAAGTGGAAGAGGTTCAACAGGAGGAAAATTATGGACAACCCCTATTCAGCAAGCCTTAAATGAACATTGCATCCCAAGAATTGCTCAAAACCTGGACATGAAGATTTCTACTCTTGGGGATTATGCAGAATTATATGGAGCTGCCTCTTTAGTGATGGAGCACCTTGATGAAATATGCTTACATAAAAACAGTGAAACGCCCTTTACAATTAAATAATTAACTAACAATTAAAACCAGAAACACATGAAAAAATTCAACTTATGGTGTTTGAGTGTATTAATGCTAACATTCATGAGCATTAGTGCATTTGCACAAAAAACTATTACCGGAACGGTAAGGGATAATTCAGCACCGGTTCCCGGGGTTACTGTTGCTGTTAAAGGAACCTCCAAAATGACTCAGACAAACGCTGAGGGGAAGTTTTCAATTTCAGCCAGTCCAACAGATATACTTGTGTTTACTATGATAGGATCTGAAAGACAAGAGGTAACAGTAGGAAATCAGCAAACAATTAATGTATTGCTTGCTCAATCAGACAGCCAGCTTGGTGAAGTTGTAATTACTGCATTAGGTATTAAACGGGAGAAGAAATCATTAGGATATGGTGTACAGGAGGTAAAAGGTGAGACATTGGTTGCAGCTAAAGAACCTAATCTGGCCAACACTTTGACCGGGAAAGTTGCAGGATTACAGGTTGTCAGATCCAGTGATGGCCCTGCAGGCTCTTCTAAAATATTACTCCGCGGAAGCAATTCACTTACAGGAAGTAACCAGCCATTAATTGTAGTAGACGGTGTGCCGATTGATAACTTCACCGGTGCTCCGGATAATGGCTATTGGAACAGATCATTGGACAGGGGTAATGGTATAGCCGATATTAATCCGGATGATATTGAAACACTTTCTGTATTAAAGGGGCCATCGGCAGCAGCCCTATATGGCTCAAGAGCTGGTAATGGGGTAATATTAATCACAACAAAAACAGGACGTGCACAGGACGGCTTAGGAATCACGGTAACGAACTCTTTAGGCATGTCAAATATCTTCACCAATCCGGAACTGCAAAGCTCTTTCGGACAGGGTAATTCAGGAGTCTACAATGCCACTTCTACATCAAGCTGGGGACCAAAAGCTGAAGGACAACAGGTAACCAATTGGGATGGCAAACAGGTTGGCTTAAACATTTATGATAATGTTAATAACTATTTACAGCAGGGTATCAACATTAATAATGGTATTTCCTTTCAACAAATGTATAAAGGGGCTTCTATTTATACTTCCTATAACCGTATAGAAGACGAAGGTATTGTACCGGGAACCAAACTTTTACGTAACAACCTAACTGCCAGATCGGTAAGTAAGTTTGGCACAAATGATCGCTGGGTAACTGATACAAAAATCCAGTACAGCAATACAAAAGCTAATAACCGCCCTATAGGCGGACGGGATAACAGCAGTGCCTACACTCTTTACATGTTGCCACGCTCTATGGATATTACTGAATTCGAGGATGCAAAAAACAGTGCGGGCAATATGCTTTGGTTTCAGGGCGCCGGAAGTCAGGTGAATCCTTACTGGGCTAATAAATATAATTTGAACCAGGATTCAAGAGACCGCTTTATAGTAACCGGATCGGTTAAATACAATTTTAACAGCTGGTTAAATGCAGAAGTTAAAGGCGGTGCCGATTTATATACAACCAATACCCAGTCTAATGTATATAGCGGAAGTCCGATTGCTTCTACCGGCCGTTATGGTATTGGAAAACAAACCTTTTCAGAAACTAACTTTAGCACATTAATTTCAGCTAAAAAAGACAATCTGGTTGGCAAATTCGGTGGGATGTTATCTATTGGAGGTAACTTAATGCAAACCAGCTTTAGCTCCCTTAGCTCTAGTGTAGGTTTATTAGTAGTACCGAACCTCTTTTCATTAAACAACGGGGTTAGTCCGGCAGGGGTTAGTGAAGGTATATCTAAACGCAGAATAAACTCTGTTTACAGTAATGCTCAGATTAGTTATGATGGTTTTCTGTACTTAGATGCTACTTTCAGAAATGACTGGTCATCAACATTAAGTAAAGAGAACCGCTCTTTCTTCTATCCTTCAGTTAGTTTATCTTATGTATTTACTGATATGTTAGAATCAATGGGCACACAAATGCCGAACTGGTTCAGCTATGGTAAACTCAGGGCATCTTATGCACAAGTTGGTAATGACCTTGCCCCATATCAGTTGTACAATACCTTTAATATTGGTAAAGATCCAAATGGAAACACAACTGCAGGCAGAAATACAGTGCTTTTAGATCCAAACGTTCGTAGTGAGCTTATTAAATCACTGGAATTCGGAACTGAATTGAGATTTTTACAGGGACGTATAGGATTAGACTTTTCTTATTATAAAACTAATGCTACCCGACAGCTGATTGATTTACCAATGGATGCTTTGAGTGGTTATACAGCCCGAAAAGTAAATGCCGGTGATATTCAAAACACTGGTTTTGAGTTGGTAATCGATGGTAAAGTACTTAATAAACCAAATGGTTTAAACTGGTCTACTTCATTTAATTACTCTGTTAACAATAATACGGTAGAAGAATTATCAGCGGGGGTTACCAAATATGGACTTGGCGGCTATGACGATGTTGCAGTATTAGCAGTAGTTGGTCAGAAATATGGTGAAATATACGGTACAAAGTTCTCAAGAGTTAAAGATCAGACCAGTCCGTTTTTTGGTCAGATCCTATTAAACGCAAATGGATTACCTACACGCGACCCGGAAATTGTTAAACTGGGAAATCAGCAGGCAAAAACCCTTATAGGTATTACCAACTCTTTTGATTATAAGGGTTTAGGTTTATCCTTCCTCGTTGATGCCAGAATTGGTGGCGAAATATTTTCTGCTACACATGTAGCATTGCAGGCCAGCGGTGCCGGAAAAGTAACAGCTCCGGATGGTTTGAGGAATAGTTTCGTGGTACCCGGAGTAATAAGCAACGGAACCGGCGGATATGTTGCTAACTCTAAGCAGGTAACTCCTCAGGAATACTGGTTAGCTGTAGCAACTGCAAATAATTTAGGGATCACAGAAGCAAATATTTATGATGCAACTAATGTGCGTCTGAGAAATGTTCAATTAAGCTATACCCTACCCCGCAAGCTGTTAGCTAATTCCCCGATTAAAAATGCCAAGTTTGGTGTTTCAGCAAACAATGTCTGGTTAATCAAAAGCCATATGAATGGTATCGACCCTGAGTCGGTTTATGCAACCAACAGCAATGCTACCGGTTTCGAAAATGCAGGCTTACCAACCATGCGTACCTTCTTAATTAATCTGGCATTAGGGTTTTAATATTTATAAATAACTAAACAAAATGAAAAAAAGATATATAGGAACATGGATGCTGATTACGGCTTTGGTAACGGCTTCTTCATGTAAAAAATTCGAGGAAATAAATACCAACCCGCTTGCTGCAAACGCAGATCAGGTCCAGGTTGATTATTTTATTAATAACAGTATAATCAGTGCACAAATGGATCCTCACATTGCTGAGCGTGTTTTTATCCTTTACTGGAAAACGGCAGGTCATCAGCAATTAGGAGGCGGTATTTCAAGCGGAGGATACAACGATGGCTGGTCATCAGATTATTATAGCTCCTACATGTCAGGATGGCTGAATGCGGCTAATTCTGCTATACAGGTAGGTAATGAGCAAATCGCAAAAGGCACAAGTAAACAGTATACTAAAAACCTGATTCAGGTTGCAAGAATCTGGCGTGCTTATTTAATGAGCGAATTATCTGATAATTTCGGACCTATTCCTATAAATAGTTTTCAGGGTACTAATCCTGAGTTCGCCAGTGTAAAGGATGTTTATTATCATTTACTTACGGAGCTGAAAGATGCCAGTTCTAAACTGGACTTAACCGTTGTAAATCCGGATGCTGTAAAAAAACAAGATCCTGCTTTCCAGTATGATTATAATAAATGGAAAAGATATGCAAACTCGCTTCGTCTGAGACTGGCAATGCGTTTATCTGAAGTAGATGCTGCTAAGGCAAAAGCAGAATTTGAAGACGCTGCCAAAGGAGATTTATTAGTTGCTGCTGATCAAACCTTCAAAGTTGCTGAAAAATCAGGCTGGGATGCTTTAACAGGAGTAATGAGCAGGGAATGGAATTCTCAGATCATGAGTGCTACTTATCGTAACTTAACTTATAACCTTGGTGGAATATCGACTACCAGCCAGGTTAAGCCTGAGTTACAAAGTGCTGTAGTTGCTGCAGACTATATCGGACTACGTTTCCAGGATCATTTCACCATGAAAACAAATGATCCATGGGCAGGTTTCTGGTTAGATGGTTTACCAAACAAAGTTGACCCGAGAGCATTTAAAGCATATATTATTCCAGGAGATTTTACAAATCCAAATTTCAACTCTTACCCATCCTGGGATAATACTGCTAAAACAACCAGTAATACCCTGACAAATGGCACAGCAGTTATAAAAACTATTGACGCAAAATATACATGGAACGGATTTGCAAACGGGGACTGGGGTGTTCCGGGT
>JBAZHY010000117.1:0-6141 GCA_041652175.1 Pedobacter sp. | reverse complement strand
TCCAGGCTTTGCAAAAAATAAAATGGAAAGTGCCATAAAAATTGCTTCAGAAATTGTGGCTGCATTACCTAAAGATAAATTATCTCCTGAAAGTACTTCAAATGATCAGGGTTTTATACATCCGGTTTCCATTAGTGGCACAGTTGAGGAAGCTACAATTGAGTTTATTATCCGCGACTTTGATACTCTTATGCTTGGTGAACATGAGCGGATCCTGAAGGAGATAGTTTCGGAAGTTTTTAATAATTATCCCAACAGCTCTTATGAATTCCATGTTGAAGAGCAATACCGCAATATGAAGTCTGTAATAGAGCAATATCCACAACTCACAGCTTTCGGGAGAGAGGCAATTGAGCGGGCCGGTATGCCTGCAAAGCTACAGCGTATCAGAGGCGGTACAGATGGATCCAGACTCTCATTTATGGGTCTTCCCTGTCCGAATATATTTGCAGGCGAACATGCTTTCCATAGCAAACAGGAATGGGTATCAGTTCAGGATATGCAGAAAGCTGTTCAAACCATTATAAACCTGGCCTTAATCTGGGAAGAAAAAAGCTAATCCGGGCTCTTCAGAAAATTACCATTAACATTATTTAACTAAAAGGTTAGCGCTGACAGGTTATATTTACCGGTTAATAATTCTAATAATATCTCATAAAATCATTCAGACTACTATGTAATGAAATCATTACGCAGCGGCCTTTTAAACCTTTATTCTATAAACAGTCTAAAACTCGTATGATGAACAAAAAAAGTAAATTCTTAGTTTTCTTCACATCATTATTTCTGCTTATGGCTCAAATAGCCTGGGCACAAAAAAAGGCAGAAGCGATCCTGACCAAATGGGCAGATCGGGCTCCTGCAATTGATGGCCAGTTAAATGACTGGAATGATAGTCTTGATCACTATAATAATACAGCCAAGCTATACTACAGTCTGACAAACGACAATGAGAATATATATCTGGCTATAAAAAATAATTCAAGGGAAAATTTAATGACTATACTGGCCACAGGTATCAGCTTTTCAGCAAACATTGAAAGCAACAAGAAAAACCCTCCCAAAGTTACATTCCCGATTGTAGACCGTACTCCTGGTAAAAAGCGTAATACCACAGAACAGCCTGAACCGGAAGAGTTACAGAAGGAAATACTATCCAGAATCAGGGAAGTTCAGGTGAGCGGTTTCAAGGAGATCATTGACGGTGGAATTTCCCTGTACAATACCTATGGAATTAAAGCAGCCACCGGTTTTGATTCAAAGAATAATCTGGTTCAGGAAATTGCGATTCCACTTAGCTTACTTGGTTTGCAAACAGGAGATAATGAACCGGTAAGCTATAGCATCCGGGTTAACGGATTTCAGGGTCCGGCAGTAAGACAGCAGCGGGATATGTATAACGATATGTACAGAGGAAGATATGGCAGAAACTATGGCGGAATGTACGGAGGAATGTACGGAGGAATGCAGGGTGGAAATTATACCACAAGACCACAATCAACTGCTGTTGAATTTTTTATTAAAAGCCCTCTGGCTGTCAAAGATTAAAGCAGTCAAATAATTCAGATACTATCAATTATCCACAAGCAAAATAAATATGAAACGTATTTTACCCTTAATTACCGGCTTTCTGATCAGCTTCAGTGCTTTGGCACAAACAAGTCGTGATATCAGTGGAGTGGTCAAAGACTCAACCGGTACCGGTATTATTGCGGCAACTGTTAAATATATCGCAGGTAAGGATACTTCCTTTACAAGAACTGATATAGATGGAAATTTTATTTTTAAAGGGGTAAAATCATCCACATTCCTTCTCACGGTTACAAGCCTTGGATATGAAGGTCTGAATAAGCGTTTCCTATACAGGGATGGGGATACCCCGATTAAACTCGACCCAATTACGTTGAAATCCATGAACAGGATACTCAGCGAGGTAGTTATTTCAGGTACACCTTCAGTTACAATCAAAGAGGATACCGTTATATATCGTGCTTCCGATTATCCATTAAGGGAAAATGCATTAGCTGAGGACCTTTTGAAAAAGCTTCCGGGGGTGGAAGTTGATAAAGATGGTAATGTAACCGCTCAGGGAAAATCTATAACGAAGGTAAGGATCAATGGTAAAGACTTTTTTGGTGGTGATGTAAAAACTGCTACTCAGCAGCTTCCGGCTGATATTCTGGAATCAGCTCAGATCATCGATGATTATGGCGACCAGGCTAATCTCACCGGAATCAGAAATGGTGATCCTGAAAAGATATTGAATTTTACTATCAGGGCCGATAAAAATAAAGGATATTTTGCCCGCGGAACCATTGGAGGGGGCGATAAAGAGCGCTATCAGGCATCATTAACTGCCAATACCTATAATAACTCAGAACAGTTTTCATTCATCGGAAATCTGAATAACACCAATAGTTCTGTATTTAACTTTGGTGGAGGTGGCGGATTCGGCGGCGGAGGTGGTGCTGCGCGCGTTCAGATGGCCGGGGGTACTACCGGTGGCGGGGGTATGCGATTTATGGGTGGTGGAGGATTTGGAGGTGGAGGATTTCAGGGTTTTGGAAACAATGACGGTCTGACAGCCGTCGGATCTATTGGTTTGAATTACCGTAAAGATTATGGTAAAAAGGTAAGTTCATACGGAAACTACAGCTATTCGAACCGGAACAATGACGTAATCAGTGATCAGCTTCAGCAGAACAACTTTCAAAGTTCTATGATATCAACAGATCAGAATACAATAAGAAACCTGATTAATGATAATCATCGCTTTAGCTGGAATGTGGAATACCGTCCGGATAGCTTAAGTTTTATCAAATTTAGTCCTTCATTCAGTTATGGAAAAACCCAGGATGCAACAGGCTCTGATTATATCCAGTACGACAATGGACGTCTTAATTCGGATGGAAGCAGCAAAAGCTATACAGACTCAAAAAATCCAAACTTTGGTGCCAATCTGCTTTTAAACCGTCGCCTTCAGAAACGTGGCCGGAATATTTCCCTGTATGTTTCAGCAAATAATGCCAAAACTACACAGCAGGATGATCAGCTCACCCAATATATCAATTATCTTGTCAATGGAGGGACTTCAAACGTATACCGGAATCAGGAGTTATACGATAATAACAGAAATTACAACATAAGGACTAATCTGTCATATAATGAGCCGCTTAGTGCAACAAGCAATCTGGAGTTTAATTATAATCATAGTACTACCAATTATAAAAATACCAGAGAAACGTATGATATCAGTCAGACAGGAACATCAACCTACAACAATATTCTCAGCAATGATTATGATTACTCTTTCAGTACAAACCGCTTTGGAATGAACTACAGAGTGAACCAGAAAAAGTATAATTATTCACTGGGCATCAGTGCCCAGCCAACTTTGCTGGAAGGTAATTCGTTGGTAATGGGAGTAAGAACCAAAAATAAAAATACTGGTTTTAACATTATTCCCTCTGCACGTTACTCCTATAATTTCTCGAGAACCAGGGCATTCAATGCCATGTATTTTGGAAGGGCTAATGAACCAACCTACATACAGCTACAACCAACACCGGATATCTCAAACCCTCAATACCCGGTTTATGGAAATCCAAACCTCAATGCTGAATTCATGCATATTCTGAATTTCAGATATAATAACTTTAATTTTAATTCAGGAGATGTATTGTTCTTTAACCTATCAGGTAACTACACTGAAAATAAAATTGTTTCCAATATCATACGCTCCATGGATCCTGCTGTCGGTTTAGTTCAGGAAACGCGATATTTAAATACTGACGGATATTATACTGCAAATGCTTTTTACAACTTCTCTAAACCATTTCAGGAGAAGAAATATGTATTCTCATTTAACGGTTCGGCAAACTACATTAACAATATTTCCTACACCGATAATATCAAAAACAGGGGTAAGAACTGGATATTTTCACAGGGTCTGAATATGCAGATCAACCCAAATAAAAATCTTGAGTTTAATCCGGGCTTAAGATATAGCTTCAACAGCAATTCAAATGATGCTATCACCAATAACAATACAAAAGTTTCTACTTATACGCTGAATTTCAACAGTAAGGTTTATTTCCTTAAGACCTGGCTGATTGGTTCGGATTTAGGTAAATCATTCAATAATGGCTACAGCAGTTCACTGGCGGTCAATCCGTTTATTATCAATACCTATCTTGAAAAACAGTTTTTCAAAGATAAACGTGCTACTTTAAGACTTCAGGGCTATGATCTTCTGAATGAAAATACCAGTGTATCACGTTCAGTAACTGCCAATGCCATTACCGATAGCCAAAGTAATCGCCTTTCAAGATATTTTATGCTAAGTTTCACCATGAGAATTCAAAAATTCAGTGGAAAACAACCTGAGCAACAAATAATGGGTCCGGGAATGAGACCCGGTATGGGTGGCTTCCGTCCGGGAAACTTCTGATCAATAAACACTTAAAGTGATCAAAGCTGTTCTTTAAAGAGCAGCTTTTTTATTTACAGGCCTTTATTAAAGACAAGAATATCTATATTAGAATTAGAAAACATTCTAATATGGAAAGAAGAAAATTTATATCTAAGGGATTAGCGGCCGGTGCAATATTGCCTGCCACCTACGCTACCCTGTTAAGTCCAGATGCTCAGGCAGCTGAAAATAACTCAAAATCAGAGGCCGAAGCAAATAAGATGGCTAAAGAAGATGGAATAATTATCGAAAGAAGTGTATCCGGCAGACCGCATGAAGGAAAGGTACTTGCAGTTATTCAGCCGCATGTGGATGACTCAACTTTATTTGCAGGAGGTACTATTGCAAAATTAATCAGTGAAGGTTACACAGGCTATCTGATCAGAACTACCAATGATGATGCAGCGGGTGGCGGAACAGATGGTGACCGGGTTTTAAATAATGAAAGAGACAATGATAAGGTAGCCAAAGTATTAGGCTTGAAAAAAGTATATAATCTGGGGTATCGTAATCACCGCATGGATGAATACAATACTCAGGAAATTAAAGGAAGGTTAATCTTTTTATTCAGATTACTAAAAGTGGATACCATCTTCAGCTATGATCCGTGGGGCCATTATGAAGAAAATCCTGATCATTATGTAACTGCTCAATGTGTTGAAGCAGCCAGATGGATGGCGGGAAGTGTCGATTATCCTGAACAACTGGAAGTTGTGAAACCTTATTCTGTAAAAGAACGTTATTATTTTGCAAGAGGTCCGCAGTTGGTAAACAGAATTGTTGATATCACCAAACATATTGATACCAAGGTTGAGAGCAATGCAGTAATTACTACCCAGGGACCGGGAGGAAATGCAGGATCAAGAATCAAAAAGAGTCTTGATGAAAAGGGTAAAAAATTACCAATACTGGGTGATACCGATGCCTCTGCGGATGCAAATTATATTAAACACTTCGTTCTGGATAAAGATTCTTTAACTCAAAGAGGAACTCCATCGGATCGGGAAGTGGGTAAGAAATATGGTTTGGAATGGGCAGAAGCATTTCATTATCTCGGTAATACCCCATCTGTACTGCCTGATTATATTGAGAAAAACGCAGTTTCGAAATAAAACCAACCTATGGTAAGGAAAGGGCCCCCGCTGATGCGTCAGCGGGGGCCCTTTCCCTTCTAATTCTTTTTGGCTTTCTTCATTGGATTATCTCCTGTTGATACACCTCTGGCACTACCGTTACCTTTAAAGAGTTCAAATCGGCTTGGCAGGAACTGCCTTGGCCAATAATTATTTTCCTCATCAATATCTGCAGTTTCACGTAATGGATCAAGTGCAATGCTTCTAACTTCCTTCTTCCTGGCAAACACTTTAGAGACTTCAGATTCATTTAATCTCCAGATTTCTGCGGGAATCTTCTCTATTTCTGAAGTTCCGTCAGTATAATTAAACTGAATGATCAATGGCATAACCAGACCTCCGATATTTTTAAATTTAAGTTCGTAAAAGTTCAGATTACTATTCAGCAGTCCTTTTTCCTGAGTACTTAACCTGGCGATAAATTCAGAGTATGCTTTTTCATCTTCGGGTGTAACACTAAAAGGATTGTATGAGTTATAAAAATCGCGGGTAGCCGGATCTGACTCCAGCACAGTCTTTTGATTATCTTTAAGGTTC
>JBAZHY010000116.1:0-6172 GCA_041652175.1 Pedobacter sp. | reverse complement strand
TATCCTGGGCAGTTTCGAAAATTGTAGCTGCAGTAGCTACTGCAACCTTTTCGTTTTCCATGGAACCATTTTGTATTACCGCTGCAGGTAAACGACCTTTCCCTTCGGCTACAAAAATTTCTGCAATCTCTTTCAGCTTTTTAATACCCATCAATACAACAATAGTTGCGTCGGTTTTAGCTGCTGTATAAAGATCTTTTGAAATTGCTCCTGAGCTTGTAGTACCGGTTACCACCCAGAAACTTTCACTCGATCCACGGTGGGTAACCGGGATCCCCTGCATTGCAGGTACAGAGATACTGCTTGATATTCCGGGTACAACTTCAGCCCGAATACTATAAGAAGCTGCCATTTCAAGCTCTTCAAAACCGCGGCCAAATACAAAAGGATCACCACCTTTTAAACGAACGACATGTCCGAAATTAAGAGCGTAATCAATCATAAGCTTATTCACTGCATCCTGTGAATAGGAATGATCGCCCGACCTCTTCCCAACATAAACCTTAATGGAATTTTCAGGTGCAAAATCGAGCAGTTCGCTATTCACCAAAGCATCATACAATACCACATCAGCTGATTTTAGTATTCTAACACCTTTCAGACTGATTAATTCCGCATCTCCAGGACCTGCTCCTACCAGAGTAATCCTTGGTTCTTTTATTATTTTTTCTGTAGCTATCATGATTGTAAAAGCGCCTCCCTGTTCGCTCTAACTTGTTTAACAAAATTAAATGCTGCTTCCCTGTAGATCCTGGCAAATTCTTCAGTTGGCTCATTCTTGTTGATCTGTAACACTAATTCCTGAAAACTGCTGTAATTATACAGCTCCTTATTCTCTCCGAAATTTTTATCAAAATCGCGCAATATGCCGATCTGAGTATTACAATTTACCCCTTTATCGAGAAGCAACGCCTTAGCGGCACTGATAAATACATTGTAAGTATGGGAAATAGAATCAGCATAAGCTCCGGCAGCGAATGACTCATCAGCCCACGACATCTTTTCATCTGTCTCAAATAAGAGCGTGGCAACAAGGTCTATCATTACCCCTGCACATTCTCCTACCCCGATAGCTGTATGATAAGTTTCAATATGTCCCCAATCAACAAATTCCTCAGGAACAAGTGTATTAAGGTCGGCTATTGGCTTCAGCATCTGATAAAAGTAGTCCTTACCCTGACGGTCATAATATTCGTGGAAACTTTCATCCTCAGTCGAATTAACTTCATAATCATCAAGAACTGCTCTCAAAACATGGGTTGCCCTTTTTGATGGCACCTTAATAACCTTATCTGCAACTCTGCCAAGTCCATTCCCTACCGTTCCGCCACCCAACAAAACCTGCACTGAAGGGAGAACTTTACCCTGTGCTTTTAAAGAAGCACCATGAAAACCAATATGAGCTAAACCATGCTGCCCACAGGAATTCATACATCCGCTGATTTTTATATTAATCTCTCGGTTAAAAATAAGATGATGGTATTCTGTGTTAATCAGTTGCCCAAGCACCCTTGCCAGTTCCATACTATTGGATATACCCAGGTTACAGGTATCTGTACCCGGACAGGTAGTAACATCAGAAACGCTGTCAAAACCGGGAACAGCCATCTCAAGCTTATTCAGGTTATTGAAAAGTAAAGGTAAAGCCTCTTTACGGACAAACTTTAATAATAAACCCTGATTTTGGGTAATCCGGATCTCATCTGCAACAAGTCCCTTAATAGCATCAACAAATTCCCTTGCTTTATCTGAAGGTATATCACCTACCTGAACTTTAACGTATACTCCATAAAAGTCTTTCTGTTTTTGCTCAAATACATTGGTCTGTATCCATTCATCATACTGAACCTGATTATCGGGTTGAATCCCTGAAAAGTCAGCAGGGTCAGGAATAACAGGCATTGGAATTGTATCCCGGTTAATCAAAAGACTCTTTGACTTATTAGCTGTCCTTTCTTCTTCAATCAAACGAATGATCTCTTCCAGGCCTTCTTTCTGAATCAGGAATTTAAATCTGGCCTTGTTTCTATTATTTCTTTCCCCGTACCTGTCAAATACACGTAATACTGATTCTGCATAAGGTATTACCTGATCTTCCGGAAGGAACTCATGCACTACAAATCCAAGCATTGGCTGAGCACCAAGACTGCCCCCCAGCATAACCTTAAAACCCCGCTGCTCTTCACCATTTACAACCTTAATTTTCGGAACATATCCTATATCATGAATATATGTAAAGGCGGTGTCCTCATCACTGGAAGAAAAGGCTATTTTAAACTTCCTGCCCATCTCCTGGCAAATAGGGTTCCTTAAGAAATACTCAAAAGTAGCGTGTGCATACGGAGATACATCGAAAGGCTCTTTTGGATCAATACCTGCAGTTGGTGATGCAGTAACATTCCTAACTGTATTTCCGCATGCCTCTCTTGTAGTAATATTATCTTCAGAAAGTTTGGCCCAAAGCTCAGGTGTTTTATCCAAACTAACGAAATGGATCTGTATATCCTGACGGGTGGTCAAATGCAAATTACTGCTGGCATACTCATCTGAGATATCTGCAATACGCAGCAATTGCTTAAACGTAACCTTTCCAAAGGGCAGTTTAATCCTGACCATCTGTACACCGGGCTGACGCTGTCCATAAATACCGCGTGCCAAACGAAGACTACGGAATTTTTCATCATGAATCTTACCTTCACGAAATTCCCTGATCTTTCTTTCAAGATCAATAATATCCTTCTGAACGATCGGATCCTCTAATTCTGTTCTGAAACTATTCATTAAACTTTAGCCAAAAAAAACCTCTTCTACCAGGGTTGAAGAGGTTTATGTATAAATCATTTATATCTAATCTTCTTCAATGTTACGATCTGTCCCCATAACAATTATGCACGGTTATCATATTCATCATATAAAGGCTTTTCATTAACATGGGACAAATATAATATAAAGTATATAGATTTAGTAGTCTTTTTATTTAATTTTTTTTTTTATTCTTCAAAATTTTTAATCAAAATCTCTTCCCTGTTGATCACATCAGCGATGCTGGTCTCACTCAAAATTTTTAAAGTTGCATTTCTTACTTCAACAAAAACATCCCTTACTCCACAAGTCGCTTCATTAGCACACTCATCGCATTTTTGATAGAAATTCAGACTTACGCATGGAAGTAAAGCTACCGGTCCGCCGGTTAATCTGAGTACCTGAACCATAAAAATTTCAGCAGGATCTTTCACCAGACCATATCCGCCACCTGAACCTTTCTTACTATATAATAACCCTGCATTACGCATATCAAGCAGAATCTGCTCAAGAAATTTTTTAGGAATATGCTCTTCTGATGCAATTTTGGAAATCTGCATAGGTACTCCCCCGAAATTTTTACCCAGTACAACAAGGGCTTTTAAGGCATAACGGGTTTTCTTGGAAAGCATATAGTCACAAAATTTTTAGGGTTAGGCAAATTAACATAATTTCTCCTGAATATATTTATAAAATCGGCAGTCAATTAAAGTTGCGGATCCCGTATAAGATAAAAGTAAGTCTGTTATTTCAATACTCAGTATTCCAAAATACTACCTTTTTTTATCAAATCAAAAACGATTTACATCAAGCCTCGTTTTTAACAATTCTGCTTACCCTTAAAAGCAAGGCCACAGAAATTATTGATAATAAGACAACTACATAAACAAGGGTGTCGTAATGCTCCAGCGGACTGAACTTATCTTTTTGAACAACAATCACTCCGCCCAGAGCTGCAGCTATGCCACCGGCAATCTGTTGAAGTGATGAATTTATGCCCATAAATGCCCCCCTGTCCTCCTTCTGAGGCAGGGCTGAGGTGAGTGAAATGGAAGGAACAGTACGACTCATAAAACCGATCTGAAGCCCCAGGTTCATAATCAGGACAAGCCAGAATGGTGTAGGTCCCAGATTGGCATAGATCACTATTACTACCACCAAAATCATGGAGGCAATAGTAAACAGATGCAACTTGTCGAACCGATCACTCAATTTTCCCACGATTGGCATAATGGTAAGTGAACAAATCCCCGAAGCCATATAAATAAACGGAAGTTGCTGGAAAGTAATTTTCAAATTATTAATCACGTATGCACTCCCCCAGGGCATCATCATAAAACTTCCAAGAGAAAGAAATGCGGTTGCAAGAAAGCCGACCCTGTATTTACGCAAAGTGAGAGTACGCCATAAATGACTCATTGCATTGTGCTCACTCTTATTCTCCAGATGCCCTTTCATCTGCTTTAGTTTAAAAACAAGCGAAAACCAGATGATTAAAGAAAGTCCTACAATCATGAGAAATGGCGATTGCCAACCCCATAGATTGGCGATATATAAACTTAACGGAATTCCTAAAACCTGACTTGCTCCAAACCCCATTTGAAGGAAACCAAACACTCTGCCCCTCCTCTCCAGCGGAAAAATATCAGAAACAATAGTCATTGAGATAGCGCCAATCACCCCACCAAATACCCCGGTGAAAATACGTGCTGCCAAAAGCATTGGATAGGTATGACTAAGACCGCAAAAAAGAGTCCCGAGAATAAAGCCTATATAAAAAAACAGAAGTAATTTCTTCCTGTCGAAACGATCTGAAAATCCTGCTGTCAACAGTCCTGAGATTCCTGCACTAAACGCATAAGCGGATACCGACAAACCAAATTGGGTAGTACTCAGATTCAACGATTTCATCAGTAAGTCTCCGAGCGGTGATATCACAATAAAATCAAGGACTACGGTAAACTGAGTCAGGGTAAGAATCAGTACTACAAAAATTTCGTAAGATGAGAATTTCTGCTTTAGGTCTGTAGTTTCTGAGCTCATCCAGAAATGGTATAAATAATCATATTTCTTTTTATTCTACCAATTGGATTTGGCCTTACAAGATAAGGGTTTATAGTCTAAACTAATATCTTTCATTTTTTGTTCCTTATTTTATGTAATCCTATATTTACTTCACACATTCTACAAAAAAGACCTTATGCGTAAATTAATCTACCTTCTTCTTCTAATCTTTATCAGCACTTCAGCCATTTCTCAGGAAAGTCCTGCAAAAAAAGACAATATAACCTATTATGGAAAGGAATCTTTTCTAATCGAAGGCACCGGAGTTCCTGAATCTGAGAAGGAAAGTCCATATGACCGCTTACCAGCATCTTATAAAAATAAAGTCAGAAAGCCTGTTTGGGATTTGTCAAAAAACTCTGCCGGAATCTCAATAAGATTCAATACCAATTCAAGTTCTGTAAAAGTAAAGTGGGCTTTGCTCAATGATACAAAAATGAACCATATGGCCGAAACCGGTATCAAAGGCATCGATCTTTATTGCAAAGTTAACGGAGTATGGACGTATGTGAATACAGGCAGACCAACAGCTAAGGAAAATGAAGCTACACTAATCAGTTCCCTTAGTCCCGGAGAGCGCGAGTTTAAACTTTATCTGCCACTTTATGATGGAACTACCAAAGTGGAGGTAGGAATAGAAAACGGAAGCCTGATTAAAAAGCCTGCTGTTGATAAACAACTGCCTATAGTATTTTACGGAACCAGCATCTTACAGGGTGGTTGTGCATCCAGACCAGGAATGGTATTTACAAGTATCATCTCCAGAAAATTGAATGTTGACTGTATAAATTTCGGATTTAGCGGAAACGGAAAAATGGATCCTCCGGTTGCAGAACTTATTTCAGGAATAAAGGCTTCTTATTATGTGATCGATTGTCTTCCTAATATGACAGCAAAACAAGTGACTGATAGTGTAATACCTTTAGCTAAAACCATCCGCGCTAAAAATCCCAAAACCCCGATTGTATTTGTTGAAAATGTGGAATATACAAGAGCTATCTTTCAGGCTGATTTGAAAAAAAGTATGAATGAGAAAAACCAGGCATTGAAAACAGAATTCGATAAACTGGTTCAGGGAGGCATGAAAGATCTGATTTATATCCCGGCTGCCGGTTCAATCGGAACAGATAATGAAGGTACCGTTGATGGAACCCACCTTACTGATCTGGGCTTTTTACGCTATGCCGATTATCTGATTGAAAAATTCAGGGAGAACAAGCTTGCAATCAAATAATCAGATCCTCTTAATTATTACCCATCTACATAACAGGATGGGTTAAAGACTAAATATGACTAAATTGACAAT
>JBAZHY010000115.1:0-6187 GCA_041652175.1 Pedobacter sp. | reverse complement strand
GAATAGAGATATTCTGCGTTTTATGAACCTGCTTATAATCCAAATTATCTAAGTTTGTACAAAGAAAAGCAATTTATCATACCATAAGCTTCGAAAGATTTGAACATTTCAGTTATTATCCCAAACTATAATGGTGTGCATCTTTTCCCGGAAACTCTTCCGGCGCTTTATAAATCATTGGAATTTACCGGAAAGAAGTATGAAATTATAGTTATAGATGATTGCTCTACCGATAATTCAACAGAATTTCTAAAAAAACATTACCCGGAAATTATACTTCTTACAAATGAAAAAAATTCCGGATTCTCTGCAACCATAAACAAGGGAATATTTGCTGCCCAAAATGAACTCGTTCTATTACTCAACAGCGATGTAAAGCTTACTGAAACCTATTTTTCGGAACAATTCAAGTATTTTGAACAGCCGGATACCTTTGGGGTAATGGGTAAAATAATTGGCTGGAATGATGATATAGTACAGGATGGAGCCAAATATCCTGATATGCAGGGGTTTAAATTGAAAACATCACTGAATTATATCGTTGGAAATACAGAGCCAAACGAGTTTATTCCTAGTCTTTATCTTTCGGGAGCCAATGCATTGGTCAGAAAGAAGATACTTCATTTACTTGGTGGTTTTGACGAATTGTACAGTCCGTTCTATATTGAAGATGTAGATCTTTCAATAAGAGCGTGGCGTTGCGGATTCAGATGCTATTTTGAGCCGCTTGCAGTTTGCCGGCATAAAACTTCTGAAAGTATCCGTACCAAAGAGAAGAAAATAGCCATCCGCACTATTTACAACAGGAATAAGTTATACTTTCATACCATTCACCTCAGTGGATTAAATTATACTGGCTGGCTGATACAAACCATGCTGGAATTAATTTTCCGATTGCTAACATTCAGGACTGATTTTCTGAATTCCTTTTTAGCGCTGATCAGAAATCAGCCGCGGGTAAAACAATCCATAAGCAATTTTGAAGCAGTTTGTCATAATACCGGGACAAAATTAAGTCTGAATGAGGTAAGAAAAATAATAGTTAAGTCGTTAAAAAACAGGGAAATATCATTTTTCAGAAGCTAACCCTCAAAAAATGAATCGTTCAGGAACCTAATTTTCAAAATGATTAACTTTACAGCTTAATTCAAATTCATGAAGACTTTTTTCCGGCTGTTCAGGTTTGCTTCCCCTATTCAAAATTTTGCTATTCCATTTTTTTTTACATCAATTTTAGGTGTCATCTTCGGTCTTCTTAATTTCACACTACTAATTCCCGTTTTTGAACTGCTGTTTAACCAGACATCAGATAATAATACAGAGGTAGTCAATGTTATGCCGACATTTGAAATCAGTATCAACTATTTCAAAGAACTATTCTATTATTACTTCAGATTAATAATTCAAGAGTCAGGAAAAGTGGGCGCTCTAAAATTAGTCAGTATAGCTATTGTTGTTTCTGTTATTCTCAGCAATCTTTTCAAATATTTATCAGCCAGAGTTATTGAAAACTTCAGATTAATAATAGTAAACCGCATGAGAACCGGGATATTTAAAAAACTGACCGAAATCGATATTCAATACTTCAGCAGCCAACGTAAAGGGGATTTAATATCGAGATTTATGACCGATGTTGTTACTATTCAAGATTCTATCATCCGCTCTTTACAGGTTATTTTAAGGGAGCCAATAGCAATTTCCTTAAACTTTGCCGTACTGTTTTCAATTTCCCCCAAACTAACTTTTTTTGCACTAATCTTAATCCCGGTCTCTGGCCTCCTCATTTCGACTATTGTTAAAAGATTAAGAAAACATGCAACCGCTGCTCAAGAATCTGTAGGAATATTGGTATCCAGTATAGATGAGGGTCTTAATGGCGTTAAAATTATTCAATCTTTCAATGCTGAGAAATATATTCAAAAGAAATTCAATGCAGTAAACATGTGGACCAGCAAGATTCACAGACGATTAGCAAGAAGGGTATTACTAGCTTCACCAGTTTCAGAAATGTTAGGGGTAACAACAGTTGCTGCACTATTATATTATGGAGGCACTTTAATCCTGGAAGATGGTTCAGATCTTAAAGGAGCAGAATTCATTGGCTACATTATTATTTTCTCACAAATTATTAATCCCGCAAAAGCTATTTCTGAAGCATTTGGAAATATTTCGCAAGGAATTTCTGCGGGTGAACGGGTTTTTCAATTACTGGATGCTCCTGAGAAGATTAAAGATAAGCCCAATGCCATTTCCAAAACATCCTTCGAAAATGAGATTGAAATAAATAATGTTTCGTTTTCTTACGGAGAAAAAAAGGTATTGGATTCTGTTAGCTTTCACATTCCGAAAGGAAGTACTATTGCTTTGGTAGGACCATCCGGAGGCGGAAAATCTACTCTGATGGATTTATTACCAAGATTTATGGATCCGGGGAACGGTATCATTAAAATTGATGGGATTGATCTTCGGAATATTCAATTGAAACACATAAGAGCATTAATGGGCATTGTAAATCAGGAATCCATATTATTCAATGATACCATTTTCAACAATATTGCATTTGGCAGAGATTTTAGCGAGGCGCAGGTGATAGAAGCTGCCTGCATTGCCAATGCCCACGAATTCATTATGCAAACTTCAGAAGGCTATCAAACCAATATAGGTGATCGTGGAATGAAACTTTCCGGAGGACAAAAACAACGTATCTGTATTGCCCGGGCAGTGCTTGCTAATCCTCCTATCCTCCTGCTGGATGAAGCAACTTCCGCCCTTGATACTGAATCTGAAAAGATTGTTCAGAATGCTCTGAAAAACCTGATGAAAAACCGTACCTCAGTGGTGATTGCGCATCGTTTAAGCACAATTCAGGAAGCAGATCTCATTGTAGTTCTTGAAAATGGCAAAATCGAGGAGCATGGTACTCACAATGAATTAATTAATTCAAACGGACTTTATAAAAAGTTGATATCGATGCAAAGCTTTACAGATGAATAAATGGCAAATATCTTAGTATCTATTATTATTGTAACATACAATGCAGGAAAAACTCTCCAAAGTGCTCTTGACAGTGTTTTTCAGCAAACCTATCCATACATTGAAATAATTATAATTGATGGATTAAGTACTGATGACACCGTCGAAATAATAAAAAGAAATGAAAAGAAAATATCGTTCTGGATAAGTGAACAGGATAGAGGAGTTTATGACGCCATGAATAAATCTCTAAAATATGCAAATGGAGATCGAATATTTTTTTTAGGTGCCGATGATATTTTATTACCAGACTTTAGCTCAATAATCTGCAATTTCAAGGATGAGAACACGATTTATTACGGAATGAGTAAATTCAAAAAACGGATTGAGGGGAAAAAATTTAAACCACTATTCTTGAGTAAACGAAATATTGTTCATCAAAGTATTTTTTATCCAAAAGAAGTATTTTCAAAATACAACTATGAATTAAAATATCCCATTTTAGCTGACTACTACCTAAATATTCAATGTTTTAGCGATAATCAATTCAAATTTGAATTCCTACCATATCTTGTCTCTGTTTTTGCTGACGGAGGATTGTCAAGTACACATAAAGACAAACAATTCCTATCTGATAAAGATCAAATAATTAAAGATAATTTCAGCAAAAAAATTTATTACAGGTATCTTCTAAGGAAGTTTAGAAAGAAAATAGGGCTTTAGTCCAAATTTTAGATCAAATTTCATAAGAGAGCAATGAATTAAACGTAATTATGAAAATAAAGAGAGCCGTAAACAAAATACTAGCAAAGACAGATATAAACATTCAGGAAAAGACCAATAAGCAAGAAGTTTTAAGCTTGATTGAAAAGTTACATCCCAAAAAAACTCAAAAGCCTTTAATTCGGATGGGACCGAATGGTGATGGAGGTTACCTACTTCCAGATGATCTGGAAAATATAGAAGCATGCTTTTCTCCTGGTGTTGATAAAGTAAGTGGATTTGAAGAAGATTGCTCAAAAGCTGGAATGAAACTATTTTTAGCTGATAAATCAGTTGACTTCCCTCCGATTAATTTACCCAAAGATAAATTCAATTTTATAAAAAAATTTATTGGATATACACAAAATGAGGATTATATAACCATGGATGAATGGGTTAAGCAAGCAAATCTTAAGGGGGATTCAGATTTACTGTTACAAATGGATATAGAAGGATTTGAATACTTTACTTTCATTAATATGAGTTTATCTCTTCAAAAACGATTTAGAATAATTGTGGTTGAGCTTCACAGTTTACATAAGTTATGGGAAGAGGAATTCTTTAAACTTGCTTCTGCCGCTTTGGGGAAAATTATGGAAACACATACTTGCGTTCATATCCACCCTAATAACTGCTGTGGTGTTGACAAAAAGAAAGGAGTAAAAACCCCAAGATTGGCGGAATTTACTTTTTTAAGGAATGACAGGGGTATTTTAGACGAATATCAATCAATATTCCCTAATCCTTTAGATTTTGATTGTACTACAAAGCCCTCCATAGTTTTACCTAAAGATTGGTATCATTGTTCCAAATAAAGTTTATTTCAGTCATTAATGCAGAATCAGCCAGATATCGATGTTTAGAAATTAATATTAATTTGATTCTATTTAATGTCTAAATCATTACAAATATTTTGCCTCATATATTTTAAACAATCTAAATCGAAACCATAAATATTTATAACCGTTTAAATATTTATGAAAAACATACTAAACATACTAACGATCGCACTAGGTGTTATTATTGGTAGTTCATCATGTAAAAAAGATGTTCAAGATTTACCTGTTCAAAGTAATGGTTACAAGGAAAAATTAAAAAGTTTAGGATTTACTAAAAACGTTGTTGAAAAGAAAGAACATTTTATCATCGATGGAGATATAAGAATTCTGAAATCCGATTTAGATAAAAAAATCGTATTTACAGCACCAAAATTAGCTCAAGCATATGCTGGGGTTCAAGTATCATTAAATACTATTACTGTTTATATAGATTCCTCAATTCCTACAGGTGGGGTTGATGATTGGCGTGCAGAAATCGCAAACGCACTCTCTTATTGGAATACCATTCCAAATTTTGGCTTAAATTTCCAACTATCGAGTAATTCTAATTCAGATATAGTGATTTCAAGTGATAATGGATCTTTGGAAGATGGTGCTAATGCAGCTGGTGGATATCCAATAAATAATATGCCATCAAATTCAATAATTATCAATTTAGATGCTCAATCAAATACAACAGTTCCATCCACACTTAAAGAATTAATAATAGCGCATGAAATTGGTCATAACATAGGATTTCGTCATACAGATTATTACAATGATTATAGCTTACAGGCTGCATATGTTTTAATCGGAACAAGACCGTCAACATCGTCAACAAATAATCCAGATCCAGCCTCAATTATGAATTCTGGGTATAATCAATTAACTCAAACATGGAGAGGGTTTTCTAATTATGACAAAATAGCAATAAGAACTCTTTATCCATTAGATAATGGTCAAAAGCCTTTTTATAGATATTGGAATAATGCAGTTAGCAGACATCATTATACTTCAAACTGGAATGAACTCGGTTATAACTCAAATGGTTTCAATTATGAAGGGATAGCTGGATTTATATATGATTATAATATCTCAGGATCCATTCCTTGGTATCGTTATTACAGATCTTCTTTTAATAACCATTATTTCTCCACTAATGCAACGGCGCCCTCAGGGTATGTTTCAGAGGGTATAGCTGGTTATGTATTCTCTACTCAAGTTAGTGGTAGCATTCCGTTATATCAATATTATAGTTCAAATAAAGGACATTTCTACACAACAGACTTTTCAGAACTGGGGTTTGGAGCCCAAGGTTATACGTATGAAGGAGTCAAATGCTATGTAATAGAATAACTATACAAAAAGATAAGAAGTGATTTTTTGAAGGTCGCTTCTTATCTTTTTATATCTGTTGAAACTATAATTTTCTTTTTACCTCAACCTGTTCGTAGGATTCTACGATATCACCCACCTCAATGTTATTGAAGTTCTGAATATTCAGACCACACTCATAACCGGTTGCAACTTCTTTCACATCATCTTTGAAACGTTTCAGTGAAGCAAGCTCTCCGGTATAGATAACAACCCCATCGCAGATAATGCTTACCTTACTATTTCTGGTAATTTTACCA
>JBAZHY010000114.1:0-6207 GCA_041652175.1 Pedobacter sp. | reverse complement strand
ATGGGCTATGATCTGGTATGCGTTTCCGGAGGTAAGGCTATCCGCGGACCTCAGAGTGCGGGAATCTTAATGGGTCGTAAAGAATTTATAGCTGCTGCAAGGTTGAGCGCGCCTCCTGGAGGTGGAAATATCGGAAGAGGGATGAAAGTGAACAAGGAAGAAATTTTTGGAATGTATGCAGCGCTTGACCGTTTTATCAAGCTCGACCATGGAAAAGAATGGCAGATGTGGGAAGACCGGGCAAAGGTTATTCTGGATGCAGTTTCCAAAGTTAAAGGAGTAAAAGCAGAGATATTTGTTCCGCCGATTGCAAATGTTACTCCAACATTGAGAATATCATGGGATCAGTCGATAATTAGACTGACACCTAAAGATATGACCTTGAATTTGCGGAACGGAGTGCCTTCCATTGAAGCACCAAAAAGTATCAATGATGCGATGATCCTTTCGGTATGGATGATGCAACCCGGCGAAGAGAAAATTGTCGCAAGGCGTTTTGCAGAAGAACTATATAAAGCCAGTGTTTAATCCTTTAACTGATCTCTGAAATGATTCGTAAGCTGTTGATATTTTTAGCTGTAAAGTGTTTATTCCTTACAATAAGTTATGCTCAAAGACCATATAGCATCCTAATTAAAGGCGGGCATGTAATTGATGCTAAAAATAATATCAACACCCTGATGGATGTTGCGCTTAAGGATAACAAAATTGTTCGTGTAGCTAAAAATATAGATACCGCACAGGTCTTACAGGTAGTGGATGCCAGGGGAATGTATGTTACCCCGGGACTGATTGATCTTCATGGGCATGTTTTTTATGGATTTGATCCTGATAGTTATCTGAGCGGTGGAACAGTAGCCGTGTTGCCGGATCAGTCTACTTTCAGAGCAGGTGTAACCACTATAGTAGATGCAGGTGGTGCCGGATGGAGATCATTCGGGACTTTTAAGAAGAATATTATAGATGTGTCCAGAACCAGGGTTCTTTCATTGCTCAATATTGTAGGAGAGGGAATGAGGGGAATTGAAAAGTATGAGCAGAATATAAGTGATATGGATGCACGTCGTACTGCCGATACGGCTCTTGCACATAAGGAACATATCGTTGGATTTAAAGTTGCCCATTTTACCGGATCAGAATGGACACCCATTCAGCGTGGAGTAGAGGCAGGTAAGCTGGCAGATATGCCGGTAATGATCGATTTGAACAGTCTTTATTTCTCAATTGAAGAGCTGTTTACTAAATATCTCCGCCCGGGAGATATTTATACTCATACTTTTATACAATCATCCAGAGGAGTGGTTGAACCTATTGTTGATCTTAAAACCAAGCAGTTCAAGCCATTTGTCCTTGAAGCTCAAAGAAAAGGGATTATATTTGATGTTGGCTTTGGTGGCGGAAGTTTCAACTTTAATCAGGCACTTCCAGCTCTGAAGGCTGGATTCTACCCTAACACGATGGGTACAGATATTCATCAGGGAAGTGTGAATGGTGCGATGAAGGATCAAATGAATGTACTTTCTATTTTTTATGCTATGGGTATGAAGATTCCTGATCTGATTAAAGCCAGTACCTGGACTCCGGCTCAGGTAATAAAGCGTACAGAATTAGGTAACCTCTCAGAAGGCTCCGTGGCTGATATTGCTGTCATCAGTATGCGAAGTGGTAATTTTGGATTCAGGGATGTTGCCGGAAATAAATATTCAGGTACACAGAAGTTTGAATGTGAGTTGACTATTCGGGATGGCAGGGTCGTATATGACCTGAATGCAATAGCCGGACAGGTTCATAAATCCAAATGATCCGGTAACTTATTCGATACCAAATCCCCTTTTTAACATCTAATTGGCAATTATTTAATATTAGTTTTTAATTGTGCAAAAAAAGAGATAGAAATACCTTGTTTTTTCGGGTACGTAAACGTAAATTACATTAGTATTCTAATAAGCTCAGTTTGAGTATTATATATACGGGCTCAGAATAGGCTTTTTATAACAATGATGGAGGAAACAGGTGATTACTCCGATTTGATTTTAACTAAAGAATGATGAAATGTTGATGTAGGTTTAATTTATATTTTGATTAAAGAACGTTTATAATGGAAAATGATAGGCCGGAACCTCATGATGACGGGTATTTATTAATCCAGTTGCAACAAGGTTGTAGAACTGCTTTTAATATTCTGTATAATAAATACTGGGAGCATACCTATTCAAATGCTTATAAACGTTTGCAGGATTCTGAGCAGGCAAAAGATATCGTTCAGGAAATCTTTGTCAGTATCTGGATTAACAGACAAAATCCAATAACCAATCTGCCGGCTTATTTAAGCATTTCTGTTCGCAATCAGGTATTCAAACTAACCGCCAAAAACAAAAATCTGTCTCCTTTTATCGAGGCTTTTGAAAATATTCCTGCTTCCAATCAAAAAGCAGATTCTAATATTCTTTATGATGAATTTTATCGTGCTTATGAAGCATTGCTGCTTAAACTCCCTCCTAAAAGACAGCAGATATTCAGGTTAAGGTTTCACGAAGATATTCCGACTAAAACAATAGCAATGCAAATGCGTATTTCCCGGAAAACGGTTCAAAACCAACTGGGTAAAGCAATTGACCAATTAAGGGTAATCCTTCTGCATTAATATATTTTCCTGGTTTTATATTTTTGTGTTCTGAATTTTCCAGTAAGTATTCTCAGCTTTCATTATCTTCAGTCTGTCTGCTTCAATGCAATTTGATAGGTTCGGTCAGAAAAATATTTTTTTGCATAGTAGGACATTCCTGTAAATTAAGGTCTTAATCTAAAGTTCAGTCTTGAATTTTAATTATGAACAGATCTTATATACTTGAATTGTATCATAAATACCTAAGTGGGAAAGCTTCAAAAGAGGAGCGTGAACTGCTTTTAAGGCATTATGAACTGTTTGACTCAGAATCTGATGGGTTGGATTTGCTTTCTGATCTGGAAAAGGCTGTCATTCGTGATGAAATTGAGGAAGGGATCAGGCAAAAGATTTCTGCAGCAGAGAAGAGGGATACTGCCTCCATGTTTAAGAAGCGCCACTTGTGGATTACCGGGATAGCTGTAGCTGCTTCACTTCTTCTGTTCTTCAATATTTCCATGTTTCAGAATTCCCCCGAGCATCATACTCGTGATTCGGTTTTATCGGGTTTAACCAGAGAAAAGGAAAATCGTCTGATTCGATTACCGGATGGTAGTTCAGTAATTATCAGTGCAGGCAGTAAACTGAATTATCCATCTTCATTTGATGGATTAGCCAAAAGGGAAGTGTATCTCGATGGTCAGGCATATTTTGACATCAAACATAACTCAGCCAAACCTTTTGTAATTTATACAGGAAAACTGAAGACTACAGTGCTGGGTACTGCCTTCAACATAAGTGCCTGGTCCAACTCTGATGATATTACCGTTACTGTGACCAGAGGTAAAGTTAAGGTCGAGGATGAGGATAACAGAACGATAGGTGTAATTATCCCCGATCATCAGATCAAATATGATAAAGTGAATACTAATATTGTTGAAAAGAAGGTTAAAAGTCCTGAGTACCTTAAATGGAAAGAGGAAGACCTGTTACTTAGTGATGTTTCTGTTGCCGAGGCTGTAGAATTACTGGAGGATCGTTATAAAGTTAAGATTCATATCTCTGATAATCAGATTAAATCAAAACGTTTTACAACAATTATCAGAAAAGAAGAAGTTCTGGATAAAATATTAAACAGTATTTCAGAGTTCAATGGCGCTGTTTACCGTTATGATCCTGATAAGTCGTTGATTATTATAGATTCCAAATAGAAAAATTGTTAACCTTTCAAATATTAAGCCTATGATGCAAACTCTACCACCATAAAAAACCCCTGAACCCTTGATTGCTCAGAGTTTCAGGGGTAGCATTGTTAACTGACTGCCATCAGTAGACAATTGTTGTTTTAAATTCTGCATGAATATTAATCATGTAATTCAATCACTTTTAAAACGAAGTAAAATTATGATTTTTTTTACACTACTTGCTGAACGTCAGCAAAAGGATCTGTTTCCATTTGATCTGAAGCTTTTATTCAGATCGATATATCGATTAATTATGCAGCTCAGATTAGCATTTTTTATAATCCTCACCACATCAATCCAGCTTTTTTCGGCACCTCCGGTAAAAAGTCAGGCAATTGATAAAGTAGAAATAAGCCTTGAACTGAAGAATGAATCTTTGATTAAAGCTTTTCAAAAAATCGAAAAGCAAAGTCCTTTTCAGTTTATGTATCGTTTGACTGATGTCAGGGAGATCAACAAGCTGGAAATGCCTACTACAAAGATGTCTGTTGCTGAAGTTTTGAATCAACTTTTAGCGAATACTTCATTGGAGTACAAGCAGGTTGATAATCGTATTCTTATTATGAATACAAATAATAAGCCCAGCGGAGAATCACAAAATAATTTATCTCTCCAGGCATTGGATGTTGTTGTACGCGGGCAGGTAACTGATGGCAAAGGAGAAACTCTTCCGGGTGTTAGCGTTAAGGTCAAAGGGACAGAGATTGGAGCTTCTACGGATATTGATGGAAGATATTCCCTGACTGTTCCTGATAATGCAACTCTGGTATTTACTTATATAGGTTATGTAACCAAAGAGGTTGTTGTGAACAATCAATCAACAATAAATGTTGCCCTGGAGTCGACTTTAACCTCTCTTAGCGAAGTTGTTGTAACAGCCTTAGGGGTTAAGCGTGAAGCAAAGTCACTGACCTATGCCACTCAGGGTGTAAGTGCAAAAGAACTTACAGAAACACGTACCCTGAATGTGATGAATGCATTGCAGGGTAAAGTAGCCGGTATGACCATTGAAACAGCCGGTACCGGTCTGGGAGGTACAGCCCGTGTAGTTTTGAGAGGAAATCGTTCAATTTCCGGAAGCAGCGGTCCGCTGTATGTTGTTGACGGAGTTCCAATGAGCACTGCTATAGCTAATTTTAGTCCTGATAACATTGAATCAATCAACGTATTGAAAGGCCCCAATGCTGCAGCTTTGTATGGCAGTGCGGCTCAGAACGGAGTTATTATTATTGAAACCAAAAAAGGCAAAGAAGGTCAGGTTCAGATTAGTGTTAATGAAACATTACAGACAGGACAACCTCTTCTTTATTTCAAACCTCAGAATGAATATGGAAAGGGGTAACAGGGGTGTATAATGCAACTGCTGAAGAATCCTGGGGTCCGAAAATGACCGGTCAGATGGTGAATCACTGGTCTGCTGCTCCCGGTAAAGCCGGAACACAATATGCATTCTCCCCTCAGCCAAATAACTACAAAGATGTATTCCAGAACTCAACTTATGTTACACATAACGTTACTGCTACAGCAGGTTCTGCAAATACACAAACGGCATTTTCTTATACCAGGGAAGATGCAAAAGGCTTGATGCAGACTAATAGGTTAAGAAGGGATAATGCATCCGTAAGAGTAACCAGTAAATTGAAAAAATGGCTTTCCCTGGATACTAAATTGAATTATATCCGAAATGAAATTGATAATCAGAACGGAACCGGAGATAATGCGGCTAATAACCCGTATATGAATATCTATCGCTTGCCCCGTAATATTCAGATTGATGACCTTAAACAATTTGAATATACCGATGCTGCCGGTGCTAATAAGCAAAATTTTTGGAATCCGGGATCAACAATCGGAAGGAACCCATTCTGGATCATGAACCGTGTGGTTAATTTTGAAACAGCCGATCGTATAATTGCATTGGGCTCATTAACCATTGACTTTACTGATAAACTAAAATTAATGGCCAGAACGTCTTTTGATGGCGGATCCAGCACTACTGAAAGAAAGGCATGGATTGATTCCTATGGAGGCGGACAGGATAATTTTGGTAGCTATAGTGCCAGTATTTCCGGTCCTGGTCAGGTCTGGAATCATGATGCCCTTTTAACTTATAATAGTAATATCACCAAAAACCTGAATGTTTCAGCTATGGCTGGTGGAACCTTAAGGAAAATAGATGGTTCAGGCAGTATCAGTGCAAGTACTCAACAGGGTTTGATTATCCCTAATTTCTTCTCTTTTGGTAATACTGCTTTAACTCAGGGTGCATTTAATCCGGCTACAAGAGAAGAGATGCAATCCCTGTATTTCTCAGGTAATTTCGGATGGAAGAATTATCTGTATCTTGATATTACCGGC
>JBAZHY010000113.1:0-6216 GCA_041652175.1 Pedobacter sp. | reverse complement strand
TTTCCCTGTTCATGAAAGCTTAATACAAAGAAAGGGCGTCTAAAATTTAGACACCCTTTCTTCAGAATTAAATACAGCTTAATTTCTTCTTATCTCTACGCGGCGATTTAACTGGCGACCGGCCTCTGTATCATTAGATGTTAATGGCATTGACTCTCCAAAACCTTTGGTAATCAAATTATTAGCATTAATACCGGCAGTAACAAGATAACTTTTTACCGCAGTAGCTCTGTCAATAGAAAGGGTCATATTTCTTTTGTTCGTTCCTTCTGCGGATGAATGTCCGTTAAGACTAAATTGCATTGAAGGATGCTTCTTCATCTCTCTTGCAATTTCATCAAGAACCTGGTAAGATGAAGTTTTAAGTACCGATGAGTTGAACTCAAATAAAATATTTTTATAATTGAATGTAGGCTCAGCAGCTACAGCAACTTCAGGACATCCGCCATTCAGGGTAGATCCGGCTTTGTTAGGGCAATTATCTTTTGAATCAGGGATTCCATCGCCATCACTATCGGCTTCTACAGGAGCAGCTTTTGGTGCTTCCTGAACAGGGGCCTGAACAACAGGGGCCTGAGTAATTACCTTTTTTGGTTTACAGGACGAAAACATTACAACCGCCATTAAAAAGGCGAGGGAAACAGAAGTAACAGTACTTTTAAAATTTCTCATTATAGCTAATACGATTTAAATTATTATTTGGACTAAACTACTATTTAGCTGCTTTTATCACAAACTATTAAAGGGTTAAAAAATCAACATACTAACAAAAGATATTTAGCTAAGCTATTTTTTCTCTTTTCAACTGATTAACAATTACTTACAAAATAAAATCTTTATTTATTTACTATCCAATTTATTAATTAACAGAATCTTCCCTGTTTTATTATAAACAATTCAGAACATCTTACCTTTAAATGACCTCCGATTTCTAAAAAATTAGCTCTCTTTGCAAGAAAATAAATTCTCTTAACATGGAATCACTAAACGGAAAAACAGCTGTAATTACAGGGGCAGGAAAAGGAATTGGCAGGGCATTAGCAATTGCGCTTGCAGCTGAAGGAGTCAATTTGGGATTGATATCACGCACTTCCCAGGACCTAAAAAATCTTGCAGATGAGCTGAAGGCTTACCAGATAAAAGTGTCGGTTGCAAGTGCTGATGTCTCAGATATTCATGCTGTCGATACCGCTATTAACTCCATTAAAAAGGAACTGGGTAATATTGATATTCTGATCAATAATGCAGGTATTGCTAAGTTTGGTAAATTTCTGGATCTGGAACCTGCCGAATGGGAAAATCAGATTAAGGTCAATCTGTTTGGAGTATATTATGTAACCCGCGCTGTTCTGCCACAAATGATAGAGCGTCAAACAGGGGATATAATCAATATTTCATCTACTGCAGGCCTAAAAGGAAGTCCAGTGACCAGTGCTTACAGTGCTTCCAAATTTGGAGTGATGGGACTAAGTGATTCATTAATGCAGGAGGTTCGTAAGCATAATATCCGTGTTACAGCATTAAATCCAAGTACGGTGGTGACTGATCTTGCTATCAATTCTAATTTGCTTAACAATAATGAAGAAAGAGTAATGCATCCTGAAGATTTTGCGGAACTGATTATCGCCCACTTAAAGCTCAATAGAAGAGTATTTGTTAAAGAGGCCTCGATCTGGTCGACAAACCCATAATACCAGAACCCATGCAACATTCATTATTATTTATTATCTATGTTGTAATCCGGATATTATTTTAAAGCAATTACATGACAAAATATTTTATAGAAGACGATAACATTGAATGGGAAGTTCTTGATGAGCTGGTTTCAAGAAAAATCATGGCTTATGAATCTTCACTAATGATTGTAAAGATCAAATTTAAAAAGGGAGGTATCGGCCCTTTGCATAATCATCCTCATGTGCAGATTACCCATGTTCAAAGCGGGACTTTTGATGTTAGTATTGATGGTAAAAAACAAATACTTGAAGCGGGCGATGCTTTTCTTGTCCCTTCCAACCTGATTCATGGTGTTCAATGTCTTGAATCCGGAATTCTTATAGATACCTTCAGTCCTATGCGTGAAGATTTTCTTTAATAAAAAAAGCTCTCCATCTCAGGGAGAGCCTCTTTTGTTCCTTATGAATATCTGAAAATTTACTGAGCCCCATCAATTTTACTCTGGGTCCCCTCCTTGATAACCGATTTCCTGAATTTTGCATTTTCTATTTTCAAAACCACTGCATTCGGCCATCGTCTGTCTGTATAGAACCTTTGTCCGTTAACTGCGCTAACCACCAGTCCGAGCGGTGTAGCCTGACTGTATATTTTTGCATCAAATCCCACTTTATACTCAACAAATTGTGAGTCGAATCCAAGTACACTCACTTTAGTATCCGGATTAGCTTCAATATGAGTCAGTACCATTGCCTTACGCTCACCAAACTTCCAGTCGTCGGGACTGTTCCTTATTACATAGGCATAGATATATTTTTCATCATTTGACTGTGTATACCAAAAATTCTCTTCTCTGATAATTGGTAAAGGCTTTACCTTATAAATTGATTCTGAATTGGCAAAATTCCATAATGCTACTTCCCTTAAAATTGCTTCCTGCTCAATCTGAATTTCACCGTCAGGTTTCGGACCAATATTCAGCAGAAAATTCCCCCCTTTTGCCCGAATCTCTATTAGCATATTAATCACCTGAGTACCTGATTTATGCGGATCATTTGTGGGCTTATATCCCCAGTCAGTCCCCATAGTATAACAGGCTTCCCATGGCCTTGGCAAAGGTTCATTCGGAGTAGTTTGCTCAGGGGTATTCATCAAATCGCGGGTAATTACCAGTTCCGGCTGGATAGACCAGGCGTACTCCCGCAATCCGTCACCGGGACCGTCAATAAACAAAATATCAATCTTTCCATAATTACTGAGCAGTTCCTTTAATTGTCTCTTGTCATAATCCATCAGACCCGGATTTTTCATAGGGAAATGCCTCGGATCCTGCAAGCGACCGATGGGAATGTTGTTTTTATGAAAATAATAAAAATCTTCAGGCGAAAAATAGACCCCGATTGCAATGCCTTCCTTACGAAAAGCATTGAATAATTCCCGGGTAATATCTTTACCATAAGGAGTATTCATAATATTGAACTCTGTGGTTTTTGTATTCCACATGCAAAAGCCCGAATGATGCTTCGTTGTAAATACCATATACTTCATTCCGGCAAGTTTTGCAAGTCTGGCCCATTCCTGAGGCTTGAACTTTTCCGGATTAAAATATCCCGGAAGCTCAGCAAAATACTTTTTGGCATATTCGTCTGATGCACCGGCCAGCGAATGACTGATTACCGCTCCAAGGGTTCCATCAACATTCCAGTGAATAAACATTCCAAAGCCAAGATCCTGAAACCAGTTTACCCGATCCGGCTTGTTGGTAACTTGCTGGGCAAATAAATTCTGTGTCATTAATACAAACAACAGCAGAAAAACAAGATTGATTCTTTTCATTATATATCTGTAAATCAGGATTTATTGCTTATCTGCATCGCTTTCTTCAAAGTAGCTGCAGTTTTATGTTCTCCGGTATGATTCCATCCGGGAGGCATAAAAATATAAAGGAATTTATTCTTAAAACCCGGTGCATTCCATACATCCCTTGCCAGTAAAACAATTTCACCGAAATAAGCATCGAGAAAACTATCGGGTTTCATTTGGCGGGTAATGCCATATTCAACCTTTAGCCCCTCTCTTTCCGGCATGTAGGTTCTGAAGACTCTATCCCAGATATTCAGAAGATTGCAGTAATTCATGTCCATATATTCTATATTCCGGGCATGATGTACCCGATGATGCGATGGAGTCAGAATATATCTCCCAAGCACTCCCATACGTCCGTTCTTCATTACTGAATCGCCAATATGTATAAAAGAACCGTATGTACCATCGATAAACATAATCACGAAAAGCATTGCCGGCGGAACCCCTGCAAGTATACAAACAGAGGTTCTGATGATATCAGCATAGGGCCCCTCGAGAAAAAAATGGGCATAAGAAACTGATAAATTCATAGTTTCCGGAGCATGATGAGTGGAATGCAAACACCAGAATAACCTGACTTTATGAGCCAGAAAGTGATAAATAAAATGAGCAAATTCCCAAACAATATATCCGTAAATAAACCAGTACCAGGTAAATGAGATATTAATTACAGCATATTTCTCAAACAGGCCAATACAAAACATAGTCATCCCGATGGATAAATATCTTCCAAGCACAGCATTAAACAGGTAGCTGTAAAAGGGTATTTTATATGATATAACCCTAAATTTCTTATACAGCAGGCCCCTGACCAATTCAAGTACCAAAATTATCGGAAGCAGGGGTCCAATTACTGTTGTTATTCCTTTATAGGTTAGCAGGGTTTGATAATCACCAGATCTGATAATACCAATAAGCCCCTCCATCCCAAAAAAGCCCTTCACCTGCTGCCATATTATTTCTGGTAGTTCCATAAAGAATTGATTCCTCCTGATTCTTAGAATATTTCTGATTAATTCAATACGAAGATATCATTCGTGTGCAGATTACAAAATTTATAAGTTGCTAACTTACTAATGCATAAGGAATTCGTTCAGTTTATGGCCTGAAACCGACGTGACGATCTTCATTCAGATGCATTATGTACTTTCATAAAATATTGATAAAAATAAACCCGCCTGCAATAAAATACAGGCGGGTTTCAGTTCTTGAATATCCATTAAGGATGACTATTTTTATTTTTCGCCTTCTTCCTTATCATTAATTTTCAGAAAGGCAGCCCGCACCGGAGATGGAGCCGGCTTACCCTTAATACCCTGCCAGAGAATCTCATTGAAAACCAGGTCCGGAACCGCATCCTCACGGGTCCAGTCAAACTTTTCAGAAAGTTTACCAAGTTTTGTATTCACCGGATTCTTATCGTTCAGGTTAACACTCACCGGCAAATGATTATAAGGGGTAAAATCAGGTTTATTAGTAAACAAACGCCACATCGGTGTAGCCGCAGCATCATACTGGGTCATAGGTGGTAATCCCAGAATCAATTCCATAGTCCTCAGCATACTTGAGGTAGTGTACATCGTATGGTCTATATATTTTCTTTTTACATAGGGGCCAATAACAAAGGCCGGACTTCTGTGTGCATCCACATGATCAGGGCCGTTTTGTGCATCATCCTCCAGAATAAGCACCACGCTTTCTTTCCAAACCGGACTCTTACTTAAATGATCAATGAGCATTCCTACAGCAAGATCATTATCAGCAACATGCGCAAATGGAGTCGGCCTTCCAGCCCTCATACCTTCTGTATGATTATTACCCAGTCTGATCGTTGAAAATTGAGGTACCGCATTATTCTCTACCAACAGATCAAAATCCTTTTTCCACTGGTAGAAACGTACAGTATCCCTTACCCCAAGTCCGTAGGGTGCATAAGTTGCAGAATGGCCTTTCAACGATTCCAGTCTTGGCTTCATACCAAAATCATCAGCTACAAACTCTCCATAAGAACGATAGCTGACATTATATTTTGCACAAAGATCCCAAATAAAGCCATCCTTATTATTTCCTATTTTAAGAGTTGCTGAAGTTCCATGTGTACCTCCTTTAGCACCATACGAAGCAGGCCAGTTTTTCTCTACATAATCATTGGCATAAGCTCCCATACTCCAGTTATGCCCATCAGCACTAACCTCCGCATCAACATAAAAATTATCCAGTAATACATAATCCCTGGCCAGTTTATGCTGGTTAGGGGTGATATTTTCGCCAAACAACAAAAGTGAGGTATCCCCGTTCCCGCCAGGTATATCACTTAAAACCTGATCATAGGTTCTGTTCTCCTTAATGATATAGAATACATGTTTAATTGGGGATTTATCACCTACCTTCATCGGAATTGGGTTTCCCGGTTCTCCTTCTGCATTTAATTCTTTAGATTTAGAATATGGTGAGTTTTTATAAACAACCTGTGAAAATATACCGAGCTGAGTAACTGAAGGCTCTGTGATAATGCTCAGGGACCCACGAAACAGTGACCCTATATATTGAACTTTTCCAGGTTTTGTCGCGTCTCCTTTATGGCTTAAAACCAACTGTTTCTTATCTACCGGATTCGGGCCGAATGGATTAGCAAAAGAACTTAAGCCTTTACCGTTGGTCACAAAGATCTTTTTG
>JBAZHY010000112.1:0-6226 GCA_041652175.1 Pedobacter sp. | reverse complement strand
GACTGAGGAGTCAGGAGGATTGTATGAATATTTTCGTTTAGCTTTCGGGGATTTTCTGGCTTTCATTTCGGGCTGGGCAGATTTTATCATCATCAGCCCGGCAGCTATAGCCGCATTGGCATTTTTATTCGGAGAGGTTATCAACTCGTTTGCCCCACTGCCAAACCCTATGGATCAATGGAAGGATTTTTCTATTGGAGGCTTTATATTTCCCTTTGCCAATTCCGGAGTCAAACTTGTCGGAATTTCAGCAATAATTGTACTGACAGCTATCAACTCATTGGGGTCTCGCGAAAGCGGGGTTTTCAACTCCATTATAACCACAGCAAAAATTTTAGGAATATCAGTTTTGATTATTGTAGGACTTGCCTATTCAGGTTCTGAATCTGAAAGCAGCAATAGTATAATCAATGCTGCAACCGAACCTGAGGGAATGCTGTTCTACAGTGCATTTTTTGCAGCTATGCTCAGTGCATTCTGGGCATATAATGGTTGGGAAACTGCTACCAACATCTCAGGAGAGATAATTAATCCCAAACGTAATCTTCCACTGGCACTCACTATCGGACTATCTCTGGTGGCACTGATATATACCTTGTTGAATTATTCCTACATGAATGTCCTCAGCCTGGATGAGATCAGAGCAATCGGCCCGAATCAGATCGGGGCTTTTGTGGTAGCTGAAACCCTTTTAGGTACTTTTGGAAAGATTTTACTGATCGTATTACTCGTAATCTGTGTATTTGGTGCTCTGAATAGCAATATAGTAACGGCTCCGCGAAAGTTTTACCGGATGGCTCAACAGGGATACCTGTTTAGTCACCTGCAAAATGTTCATCCACGATTCAGAACCCCACATATATCCCTTACCTATATGATGGTTTTAGGATGCATTATGCTGATCTCAGGATCATTTGATATGCTCACTAATATGGTCATCTTTCTGAATTTTGTCTTCTATGGATTCCTTGCCTTTGCAGTTCTGAGACTCAAAAAAAATGGAATAATCAGTGCCAGAGTAACAGGATATCCTGTGACATCCATCATCCTTCTTATTTTTTCTGTAGCACTTACTTTCAATACTATATGGGTACAGCCTCAACAGTCGCTTTTAGGTCTGATATTCGTGGCAAGTGGAGTACCTGTTTATTATTACTTTAAAAGAAAAAAATAGCTGAGATGAGTTAATCACATACAGTATTCAATGATCAAACTTTATATATTTATTTTTACGGAACACAAATATTGAAATAGACCCTTATGATCAAACGCCTGCTTGTCATTCTTCTTGCTGTACTACTGTTAATCACAGGCTTATTCGCTCAAAAACCTTTATCTAAGCTTATAAAACCTGTTAATCAGCATGAACTGCCTCAGAACACAAAAATTATAGCCATTGTTAGGGTTAATTTAATTGACGGGCGCGGAGGAAAGGCCATTCCGAATGCTTCAGTATTAATCAGAAATAATAAAATTATTGCAGTGGGTACATCTGGTAGCGTTCAGATCCCCAAAGAGGCGGAGATCATTCAGGGAAATGGAATGTCTTTACTTCCTGGACTTATAGACTCTCATTTTCATCTCGATCGTACCAAAGATCTTCCGGCCATGTTTCTTCAAAACGGCATTACATCCCTTCGCGATCCGGGAGCATGGATCGAGGCTTATGCAGAAGAAAGAAAATCAGGAAAACAGATGCCCCGTCTTTATTTAAGTGGTCCGCACCTGGACGGTGCACCTCCGGCATATCCTTATGATGCGTATGTGGTTCGTGATGAGAATGAAGCAATCAGACAGGTGAATGAATTGGCTAATGAAGGCTCTACGGTAATCAAGGTATATTTCAGGATACCTCCGGGCATGATCAAAGCAATTACAGAAACAGCTCATCGTCGCGGAATACCGGTCACAGCTCATTTGGAAATTACGGAAGCAAAACAAGCTATCGAGGCCGGATTGGATGGTGTCGAACATATCACATCTTTAGGATTATCCCTTACACCGAAGCGTGAAGCAGAAAAATACCGACAGGGAATGCTGGCTGATAATAATTTCAGAAAGCAGGGCCGTTACAATACCTGGGCAACACTTGACCTCAATAGTCCGCTTGCCGACAGCCTGACCACATTTCTGGTAAAGAAAAAGACTTTTATCAGTCCAACACTCGGCGCCTTCGAATACCAGGCAGAAAAAAATAAAACTGATAGTATAAAACTCCGGGGGTTTGAATCAATGAAAAAACTGACCTTTAAACTCCACAAGGCAGGTGTATTGCTGGTAATGGGATCTCACTCTATGATTGCATATGCTGAAAAGGGCTGGGCATACCAAAGAGAAATGGAAATCTGGGCAGAAAGCGGCATCAGTAACTCAGAAATTATCCATGCATCCACTTTACAGAATGCCCGTTTTTTCAGAATTGATCAGGAACTTGGAAGTATTGAGAAAGGAAAAATTGCCGATCTGATTCTGGTCAAAGGAAATCCTCTGGAAGATATCAGAGTAATGCGAAACGTGGAAAAAGTAATGATTAATGGGGTATTTGTAAAATAGTTCGAACAAGACTGTCTGCATAGTTATTCTTAGTCGGAATAGCTAATTTGAAAGCTTCGATCCATTGGAAATATCTTCCGCCAAGATGTAACAAATAAGTCACTGATTAGCAATAAACTACTTATTCATGTATTTTTATTCAAATACCTTAAATGAATATGCCAACAAAACTTATTCTGCTGTTTCTGGTACTCTGCCTTCAAACAAATCTCAAAGCACAGAAACCTGTCAATATTAAGCTACAATCAGCTACTGACGACGGACAATTCGATCTGGCAAAAGAAAGGGGCAAGTTTGTAGTTCTTCATTTTTTGCTTAAAACAGAATGTCCTTACTGCATCCGTCACACCCAGGATTATTTTAAAAAGGCAAGCACTCTAAAAAACGTGGTTCAGGTTTTTATAAAGCCCGATACCGAACTAGAAATCAGATCATGGTCAGGGAAACTAAACCCTGAGGATCTTAAAAAATTTCCAATATATCGTGATCCTGATGCTAAACTTGCCAAACAATTAGGCATCCCTGACGGATATAAATTCCACAATCAAATTGTACACTATCCGGCAAGCATATTGATTAACCCAAAAGGGAAAGAAGTTTACCGCTATATAGGTAAAAACAATGCCGACCGGCTAAGTTTTGAACAGCTAAGTGCAAAGATTGATGAGTTCAGCAAATAATTAAAATATATTTGCGCCGGTTTTAAAATTAAACAAGGCATCATTAACAGCGATATTCAGACAGCAGACCCTTGCTTTATTTCATTCAGAGTATCTTTGGAAAAAATACCTGTTCCTGAAATTTTTGTTTTGCAATCAGGAGATGAAGTTCATCCTGCAAGTATTCTGGCGGCAATACAACTACAGGAATATTTGACAGATCAACAGGATTGGAAGCATAACTTCGGTCTAATACCTCAACACGAGGGGACAATTATCGGTAAGATGTTCGGGGTTCTTGTCGTTAAGAACAAACACAATGAGATCGGATTTCTTGCAGCATTTTCAGGTAAACTTGATGGCAGAAATCACCATTCAGGATTTGTCCCCCCAGTCTTTGACAGCTTGAATGATAATAACTTCCTGAATAAAGGCATGGCTGAACTCAAGGATATAAATATGCAGATCCAGAATACCCTGACATTGAAAGAGCAGGGATTCGAAGAGAGAATAGATCAGTTAAAAAATTTGAGAAAAAATAACTCTGTTCTCTTACAGACGAAGCTTTTCAAGAGCTATATTTTTTTAAATCGTTACGGAGAAGAGAAAAGCCTGACTGAATTATTTAAAAACGCGTCATATAAAAATCCCCCTGCAGGGGCCGGCGAATGTGCAGGGCCCAAACTGTTACAGTATGCCTTTGAAAACCACATGAAGCCACTTGCCCTTGCAGAATTTTGGTGGGGACAATCCCCCAAATCAGATTATTGGAAGCATAAACACTTTTATCCATGCTGTAAAGAAAAGTGCGGGCCTATTCTTACTCATATGCTGGAGGGGTTATAATGAAAAACTGTACTTTTAATCTATTTAAAGAAGTTGAGTAGAAATCTGGTTTAATGAAAAAAATCTTAGTGATTCTCTTATTGAAAATTTATGCCATGATGCTTTATGGACAAGAAGATTCACTAAAAAATCTATCATACAGTGCTTACGGAGAGTTTTACTATAGTCAGGATTTCCATGATTCGAACAATAATGAGAAAGCAAACTTCATTTATAACCACAAAAAGCTTAATCAGATAAGTGCAAATTTACTTCTTTTAAGAACTAAATATGATAATAAAACCCTAAGGGCTAACCTTGGATTAATGGCAGGCGATTATGCTAAATATAACCTTAGTTCAGAGCCCGAATTAGCCCGATATTTATACGAAGCTAATATTGGTATCCGGTTAAGTAACAAAAATAAGTTATGGCTTGATGCGGGAATATTTCCTTCTCATATTGGATTTGAAAGTGCAATAAGCAGTGATTGCTGGACTTTAACGAGGAGTATCCTGGCAGAAAACTCACCCTATTATGAAAGTGGAATTAAAATGTCATATACATCAAAATCTGACAAACTGAATCTTACATTTTTAATTTTAAACGGCTGGCAAAAAATCAGAAGGATCAATCTGATTCAGAAGCCCTCTTTTGGATTACAGATAAATTACAGAGCTTCAAACAAAATATTATTTAATTACAGCAATTTTACCGGAGCCGAAAGATTAAATGATTTCAGAACTACCCGCAACTTTCACAATCTTTATCTGCAATACGACATTAGTTCAAAAGCCGGATTGATTGCCGGATTTGATTTTGGAGCAGATAAACTCAATACCGATAATTATGGTATTTGGTTTTCTCCGGCACTCATCTTTAAGTATCAGTTGATTGAAAAAATAAGTATTGCTGCACGTACAGAGTATTATCAGGATAAAAAACAAATTATAATCCCTACAAACACTGCCAACGGATTTAGTGTCACAGGGTTTTCAGGAAATATCGATTATCAGATCAGTAAAAAAATATTGTTCCGGATTGAAAATAAGTTATATCAATCACGCGACAGGATCTTTTATAATAATTCAAAAAGTAATTATTCTATGACAAGTAGTCTTAGTTTTAAAATTTAAACCAAGTAATAATCGGTGTATAGGAGGAGAAATCCAAGCCCTATTACTTCGTTCAGTTGTCCCAATGATTTTATTACCTACTCTATAAATTTGGGGCGCAGTCCATTATTCAAAGGATACAACTTTCATAATGGTTTCAACTTTTTAATTTATACCCTAATTCATGGATGTCTGTATCCTTTTATAAACGCGAACATGATCAAGCTTCAGGGAGTATTATTAAATTTTCAGCTATTACTTTTTATCTTTATATTCTTAACCATTACCTATATCTTTATTTTAAAGCGCAACATAAGAAATCTTAAATGGAAGATCTTCTCCGATCAAATATTGAGAAAACTATTGCCCGTACCATCAGTGACGAGGAATACAAACTCTTTTCCAGTTTTTTCTTTGAGAAATCATTCGATAAAAAAGCAATTCTGGCAGAAGAAGGAGAACATTGTAAATATGTATACTTTATATTGAAAGGCTCAGCTTATTCATATTTTTTGAATGAACACGGAGACAAACATACCATCCAGTTCGCTTTAGAGGGTTACTGGATAACAGATCATTATAGTTTCTTCTCGGGCAGGCCAGGTATCTATACCATTGAATCATTAGAACCCTGCAAAGTATATGTTTTGAATCGGGAGAGTTATGATAAGCTTTGCAGAATGAACCATGTATTTGAGCATTTCTTTCGTATACTGATTCAGAATGCCTTTATTTCACTTCAATACCGCCTTGCAAAAACCAATAGTGAGGATGCGGAACATCGTTATAAAGAATTTTCAAAATTATACCCTCTATTTGTACAGCGCATTCCTCAGTATCTTATAGCATCATATCTGGGAATAAAACCACAATCTCTCAGCCGTATCAGGAAAGATCTAATTTAAGATAAATAACCTAACGTTTATTTATTAACCTATGTGAACGAATATTTTTCGGTTTTAGAATAATTTTGTTTCATCAAACGAACACAAATAATAAACACTTAAAAAATTATAAAATGGGAAATTTAACCAAATGGGTATTAGACCCTGCACACAGCGAAATTGTTTTCAG
>JBAZHY010000111.1:0-6243 GCA_041652175.1 Pedobacter sp. | reverse complement strand
CAGAATATCGTTCACACTCATAAAATAAGGTTTATCTCCTTTGATGATACAGGTATTCGGAGATATAGAGACCTCACAGTCGGTAAAGGCATACAATGCATCGATCGTTACATCCGGGGATATCCCGGGAGCAAGATGAATAATGATCTCTACATTTTTTGCCGTATTATCTTCAATCTTCTTGATCTTGATCTTGCCCTTATCATTGGCTGAGATCACACTGTCAATCAGTCCGCCGGTAGTAGTAGTATAAGGAATTTCGGTAATTGCGAGTGTTTTCTTATCACGTTCTACGATCTTGGCCCGAACCCTGATCTTTCCACCCCGCATCCCTTCATTATAATTACTGAAATCGGCCATACCCCCCATCTGAAAATCAGGGAGCAAATCAGGACGATTCCCTTTTAATACCTCTATCGAAGCGTCAATCAGCTCAATAAAGTTATGAGGCATAACTTTAGTTGCCAAACCAACAGCGATACCATCAGCTCCATGAGCCAGCAGAAGCGGAAATTTAACGGGCAGGGTTACCGGTTCTTTATTTCTGCCGTCATAACTGCTCTGCCATTCGGTTGTATCCGGATTAAATACCACCTCATTGGCAAATTTGGAAAGTCTGGCTTCAATATAACGCGGTGCAGCTGCAGAGTCTCCGGTAATCGGATCTCCCCAGTTTCCCTGTGTGTCTATCAGCAGATTCTTTTGCCCGATCTGCACCATGGCATCACCGATGGATGCATCACCATGCGGGTGATACTTCATGGTATTACCGATAACGTTGGCTGCCTTGTTAAAACGGCCATCGTCCATCTCCTTAAGTGAGTGTAAAATACGACGCTGAACAGGTTTTAATCCGTCATGAATATGTGGTACTGCGCGGTCCAGAATAACATAAGATGCATAATCCAGAAACCAGTTCTCGTATAAACCGGAAAGTGAGGTTACATTATGTAAAGCTTCTTCCTTAATATCTTCGTTGTCTGTGTTTTCTATTTCTTCACTCATCCTTTTTCTGAAATTCTACCGATTGGTAAATATAAGTTATAGCATTAAATTGTTGTGAGGAAGTTTTACACAGATCTTAATTAATAGCACCTGAGCCTATATTTCAATCCTGCGTCCTGAAACAGGTGCTCAATCAGGAAATTTAATTTGCAAAGAATAATAAAATTATATTACTGATTTTCAGTAAATTACAATTAATTATAAAAGAGGGGCAACCTTTCAGGAGATTTCAACGTGTATACCTCAAATAGCTATTAGTTTGAACAATTCAACACAGCAGTTACCTGAACAGCTTCGACTGGATTGTATTCGCGGTAAAGCAGGTAGTCAGAAAAAATTGTATTACAGTTTTTATGGCTTTGCTATGGGTATTTGTTTGCGATATGCTAAAGATAAGGATGAAGCTGTAGAGATACTAAATGATGGTTTTTATAAGGTTTTGACGCGTCTCGATCAATATGATCCGGCTAAACCATTTTTACCATGGCTGGCAAGAATCATGACAAATACATCTATTGATCATTACCGTACTGAGCTGAAACATCAGGTTAGTACTGATATTACTGACCTGGAAATTCAAAATGAAGATATTGACATACAAAGTAAATTAAACTACGATGACCTGATCAGGATCATTCAAACTTTACCACCAGGCTGCCGCACGGTTTTCAATCTTTTCGCTATTGATGGTTATTCCCATGAAGAAATAGCTGCAGAACTTGGAATATCGGTTGGTACATCCAAATCGAACCTATTTAAAGCAAGGCAAAAACTAAGATCCCTGCTTGAGTCCAGCGACCAGAGATCAAATACAAGTACAGAACACAAGAGTGTAATTATTATCAATGAACAATTTGAACCAAAACAAGACAGACAATTTTTTCAGGCAGGCGCTTAATACCGCTCCTAGCCTTTCCCCTTCTGAGGGCGACTGGGAAAAAATGGAGCATCTTCTGAAATCCGGGAAGAAGCGTAAATCTGCGATTGTTTGGTTTTACTGGACTGCAGGAATAGCTGCTGGTTTATTGGTTTTCTTTTCACTTTGGTTTTCCGGGGAACCTTCAAAACAATTAGTACAGAATCAGAAAAAGGAAAATAAAAAACCAGATCAGGTTACAATAGAAGACAAAAATGAATCTGTTAATCCCAATACAGAGACAATACTCTCAAATAATTCTGTCCGGAGTAAGTCTTCTGAAATGAACCCGTCTTTTTCAGAACCCAACAGTAATTTAATTCCAGCTGAAAATGCAGAGATTGAAAACTCCGGAATAAAACAACAGGAAAAACCTGAACCACTTTCTTTAATTGATTATGCAATTAATCAGGATTTCAGAACGGTTCATAAACTGGATCCGGGCAAAGCTCCTCTTATCCCGACAGAAACACTTCTAGCCGAAAAACAGACAGATACAGACCGTACAGTTGCACAAGCTCAGAAAAATTCCGGGATAAAAAAGGATGGTAAATTGGTATTAAGTCTGGCGTTAACCGGCGACTTGAATTCGGTAAATACAATTGGAAACAGTAAGACCGGATTAAGTTATGGCTTAGGGCTGAGTTACAAAGTTCTGAAAGGACTTTCTATTGGAACAGGAATTTATTATTCGCAAAAGAAATATACATCTGACAAGTATTCTTATTATACAACCGAAAAACCTTTTGTTAACTGGGTAAACTATTCTAAACAGATTGATGCAGACTGTAAAGTGATAGATATTCCGTTGAACCTGAATTTACAATTAATCAAAACTGAGAAAACAGGAATTATTGCCAGTGCCGGATTATCATCCTATCTGATGCTTTCTGAAAAATATAATTTCATTTACAACTACAATCCCAACTCTCCGTATTCGGGAAGACAATACACCATTAAAAATGAGAATAAGCATATTATGGGCATTGTCAATTTAGCAATTGGAATAGAAAAACCACTTGGCAAACAAAACAGTATTGTCATTCTGCCTTATGCAAAATTACCGATTGAAGGAATCGGGCAGGGCCAGACAGAATTGAAATCTTTCGGCCTTGGTTTTCAGCTCAATTATTCTATGAAGAAGAAAGAAAAATTCTTCAACAGAAAGTCTGAATAATTATTCCTTTTTCACAAAAACCAGTTCAACTCTCCTGTTTGCCTGCCTTCCTTCATCGGTGTTATTATCTGCAACAGGTTGTGTATAGGATTTGCTTAGCGCAGGAATATTGATCTTATCTCCGAGAATCTGTCTGACAGCCTCAATTACCGCCTTGTTCCTTCGGTCAGATAAGGCATAATTATAATGAAGGCTTCCCTTATTATCGGTATGGCCTGCAATTTTAAGTGAATAATATGATCTTAAAGTTTTAAACTGAGCTATGGCAGCTTTCAATTTGTCCATCTCTGTTTCAGCAATTTCCGACTTATCGAAGTCAAAGAGAATAACCAAATTAGGTAGATCTGCGACAGACGGGGAATCTATAGGTTTAGAAGGTTTTGAAATTATAATGGCGGCCGTCTTAGGAGCTTCTTCGATTGCCTGAGGAATATTATTTGGTGCTGGTACCAGTGTCTGAACAACCGGCTTTGGTATTTGTGTTCGATACTCAGCAGGTAATATTTCTTCCAGCTTTTTACCCTGAAGAATCAGATTAGGATCAATTACTTTGCTCAGATCCGGATAATCATTGAAACCGGGCTGCTGAGTATCTTTCTTAGCGGTCAGACTTCTGTCCTCAATGAACACCCCCGAATCATAAATATTATCTGAAACATCGGCAATCACAATTTTGAGATGGTATTTCTTATAGGGCGTAACATAAGTCTGAGCGATGAGTTTTCTGGTGATCCCATCATATCTCAGATTCCGGTATAAATTTGCATCCAGTTTTTTCATGAGCTCCTGATCTGGCTGAATAACTGTACGATCTCCGGGAACAGAGGCAGAAGTAGTAAATACAGATGCAATGCCTCTCAGTACCTGTCCGGTAAAAGTACCGTATTTCTTCCGTTTCAGCGGTTCATCTCTTTTGATAACAACCTGTTTGTAGATATTATTATCAGTAAAATGATCCTGATTCAGTTTATGATTGACAGTATTGATACTTACAGGCACTTCAGTACCCGGAATCAGAGCGATGTTTCTTGAAGTACTGTCGTCCGAAACTATAAATGCGAAAACATCATTATAGGGGGAATCAACATATTCCGGATATTCGTCAGAACCAAACTGATAATTAAACTGAATGCTATTATCCATCGGCACAAAATCGAATTCAATATAGCAGATATCATATAATTTATCTTTGATAATCTTTGCCAGATCAGTATCTGATTCAGGCTTCATAACATCTGAAAAAGTAGAACTCTGATTGTGCGAATTATTGTATCCCGCAACATTAAATGAATTTCCGGAAGAAAGAATCAACCCTTTCTGAACCTGAAGAACATTGCCGCTGCTGGTGTAGGAAAGTGTTGAGAGAGGATAGCCTTTAAACTTAATATTTCCAACAACAACACCTTGTCCGCTAAAGTTTTTTCTGACCCAGTCATCTACTTTAATCGCTGACAACCTGATCTGTGCAAAGCTGTTTTGTCCAAGAAACAGCGTTAATAATACGAGGAATAAAAGTTTCTTCATCGCAAATTGAATTAGTTAATCTTCAGGTTCACCCTTTGATCAATACCATCTATACAATTTACGATTATTTCTTTAGTCGTGTTTCTGCAAATGCAAATGGGAGTAAACTTTTAACCCCTGAAGTACGAATGATAGAACCATTCAAACAATAAAACATTACGTCGATTGGATTAACCTGTTTTTTTTCATACTCTGCCATTACCTGTAAACAAGCTCCACAAGATGTTACCGGCTCACTGATCTCAAATCGTTCAGTCTGCGCGGTAATAGCCATACTTATTATCCTATCATCCGGATAAGTTGATCCGATAGTAAAAAGAGCTACCCTTTCAGCGCATAACCCTGAGGGATAAGCCACATTCTCCTGATTACTGCCATAAACGACCCTTCCGCTCTCCAATAAAACAGCAACTCCAACCCTGAATCCTGAATAAGGGGAATGTGAGGTTTCCATAGCCTTAACTGATTCCCTGCATAAATTCTGTGCAATACTATCTAATTCATCAATAGAAGAATAAAGTTCATAACTTATGGCAAGGTTCTTTTTCTGCATATTTTTTAAGCTACCTCTGCTTCAATCTGATCTTCAGCGACAGCAGCAACCTGCTCCTCCCCTATAAAATCTACTTCTACACGCAGATTCTTTATAATATGCTGCTGTCTGTCGGGAGTATTTTTACCCATATAGTATTCCAGTACACTCTTAATTCCATGTTCTTTGGAAAGGATTACCGGATCCAGTCTGATATCTTCTCCGATAAATAAACCAAACTCTTCCGGAGAGATCTCACCCAAACCTTTGAAACGGGTAATTTCAGGTTTATTACCTAATTTATGTATAGCCCTCTGACGTTCCTCATCACTGTAGCAGTATATAGTTTCCTTCTTATTTCGAACCCTGAAAAGTGGGGTTTGCAGAATAGAAACATGCCCGGCTTTGACCAGATCAGGGAAAAACTGAAGGAAAAAAGTCATCAGGAGCAACCTGATATGCATCCCGTCCACATCCGCATCCGTAGCAATCACAATATTATTATAACGAAGATTATCCAGTCCGTCTTCAATATTTAAAGCATGCTGCAAAAGATTAAACTCTTCATTTTCATAAACTACCTTTTTAGTCAGGCCATAGCAGTTTAAGGGTTTACCTTTCAGACTGAATACTGCCTGAGTCATCACGTCACGTGATTTGGTGATAGAACCACTGGCAGAATCCCCTTCGGTAATAAAAAGGGTAGTATCCTGCTTACGTTCATGAGTATCGTCAAAATGAATCTTGCAATCCCTTAACTTTTTATTGTGGAGAGATGCCTTTTTTGCCCGTTCATTAGCCAGCTTCTTGATTCCTGCAATATCCTTACGTTCCCGTTCCGACTGAAGAATTCTTTTCAGCATGGCATCGGCATCTGCCGGATGTTTATGTAAATAATCATCCAGCTCTTTCTTTACGAAATCATTGATAAAGGTACGTACAGATGGCCCGTCTTCAGCAATATTCTGTGAGCCTAATTTGGTCTTGGTCTGAGATTCAAATACAGGCTCCTGCACTCTGATGGAAATAGCAGCAACAATTGATGCACGAATATCAGAGGCATCAAACTCCTTTTTATAAAACTCGCGA
>JBAZHY010000110.1:0-6248 GCA_041652175.1 Pedobacter sp. | reverse complement strand
CTTGATCTCTCTGCGGCTGCCTCATCAGTGATTAATAAGGGCATGAAACTGCTGGGAATCCGGGTGCCTGAAAGAATGTAGGGGATGAAACCTTAGTTTACTATACCGACTCAGATTAATTAGCAAATAAAATTCCTGACTTTCATGGTTTATCCGAAGGAAAAATGGCTTATAAAGCGTCATTTGTAAATTCTGTCCCTTAATCTATTTTACGTTCTCTAAATCATTTTCTGCACAGGATACCTATAATCGCAATTTTTGAACTGAACTTAAAAATAGGCTAAAAGTTAGGTTTTGGTCGTACCTCCTTCGTACAACACCCCCTTTAAGGGGCTTTTAAGGGTACATCCTACGAACAAGATACGAACATGGTATGATGTTGGTACCTGGATGGTATCAGGAAGTGACATTTCAGTGTTTCAGATTATCTTTCTGAATTTTTCAGATAGCGGGGCATCTTTAACTCCATTTGTGTAATCATAAAATCCGCTTCCCGATTTTATACCCAATTGTCCTGCTGTAACCATGTTTACCAGAAGAGGACAGGGTGCATATTTGGGGTTCCCGAATCCCTGATGAAGGACATTAAGTATGGCAAGGCAAACATCCAGTCCGATAAAATCAGCAAGCTGCAGGGGACCCATTGGGTGAGCCATTCCAAGTTTCATCACATTATCAATTTCCTGAACCCCGGCAACGCCTTCATATACTGAGTAAATAGCCTCGTTAATCATGGGCATCAGTATTCTGTTAGCGATAAATCCCGGATAGTCATTCACCTCTACCGGTATTTTGCCAAGCTCTGAAGCAAGCTTCATGACTTTATCTGTTACTTCATCCGAAGTGGAATATCCTCTGATCACTTCCACAAGTTTCATTAATGGAACCGGGTTCATAAAGTGCATTCCGATCACTTTATCAGCCCTTTTTGTAACGGATGCAATTTTACCAATTGATATAGAAGAGGTGTTTGTTGCAAGAATTGTCTGGGGTTTGCACCAGGAATCAAGATCCCTGAAAATATTGAGTTTGATTTCTGTGTTTTCAGTGGCTGCTTCGATAACTAAATCTGAATCTTTTACTGCCTTTCTGATATCTGTAAAGATCTCAATGTTTTTGAGGGCGGTATCTCTTTGAATCTTTGTGATTGATTCTTTGAGAAGCTGTCTGTCGAGGTTTTGTTCAATCGTTTTTAATGCCTTTTTTAATGCTTCTTCAGAAATATCTATCAAATTGACACGGAATCCTGCTAAAGAGAAGGAATGTGCAATGCCATTTCCCATGGTACCGGAACCAATCACTGAAATTATCTTCATCCTTTTGTTGTTTTCATTTTATGATGGTATTGCAAAGCCTTCCGATTGACAGGATGATTATATTTCTAATCATTTCCTGATAGCTTTAGCAAAACCATAATAGGATTATTCTTTTTGATTATTGAATAAGTGCCATCTCAAAGTTAGAAATGATTTTTATTATAATTTTTAATGTTGTAAAAGCATATCGATGATTTCTTCCAATTGAGACTCAGCATTTAATATCAAATCCTTCAGTGCGCTGTGTTGCAATTATTTAAATCATTAACTATATGTTAAATTTTTGTTTATACGAAAAACTGATTTGTTTATCAGTCTAAAAACATTGTTTTAAATGTCAATTTTCAACAAAGCAACAATTTTGTTACACCAAAGTTACAAAGAAAATACAACATATATCTGTTGAAACAGCTAATCTTGCGCACTGAAATCCCGTCCAAGGGAAAAATAACCAGTTATATAAATTAAAGAACAATCAAATGAAAAGAAAATTACTAGCATTCTTATTGCTGGGCCTGTTCGCTTTTACCAGTGTAATGGCTCAGAATAAGACAATCACTGGTAGAGTTGTTGGAGCCGACGACGGTCTCCCTCTTCCCGGAGTTTCTGTACGTATTAAAGGTGGTAATGCAGGAACAACTACAGGTGCTGATGGAAATTATTCATTAAATGCACCGGCTAATGCCTCTGTTTTAACATTTACTTATATCGGCTATGTTACACAGGAAATTACAATTACTGTTAATAACAGGGTTGACGTAAGATTAGCAAGTGATTCAAAACTATTATCTGAAGTTGTTGTTGTGGGTTATGGTGCACAAAGCCGTGCATTGAGTACACAGTCAACTTCTTCTGTAACTGCTGAATCATTCAAGAACGTACCAATTGTAAGTCCGCAGCAGATTTTGCAGGGACAGGCAGCTGGTGTAAACATGGTGAATTCATCAGGTATACTTGGTGCTGCTTCACAAATTACTATCCGTGGTGGTTCTTCATTAACTGCAGGTGGTCAGCCTTTGTACGTAATTGATGGTGTTCCTTTGAATACAGGAAGTTATACTCAGGCTCAAGGCGGTGGTGCAGGCTTGAATCCTTTGTTGAACATCAATGCAAATGATATTGAGAGCATGACCGTACTTAAGGATGCATCCGCAGCTGCAATTTATGGTTCAAGGGGTTCAAATGGTGTGATTTTGATTAAAACCAAATCCGGAGCCAATAATGGTGCTACTAAAATTAATATAGATTATTTTAATGGTACTTCTGAACCAACTGATATTCTGAAATATATGACTGCAGATCAGTGGAGAACGTTCCGTAAAGATTACCTGACAGCAAATAATACTCCGGTTCCTGCCTATGCTACAACCAGCTTTGACTGGGCTGATGCAGTAGTCAGAACCGGTAAGATGAATAATGTCAATGCAAGTGCTTCAGGGGGTAATGATAAAACCAGATTTTACCTTGGCGGAACATTCTCTGATGAGTCCGGATATACTATAGGTAATGATCTTGAGCGCTTATCTGGCCGTTTCAACTTTAATCATCGTATCAGTGAAAAAGTAAGGGTTGGTTTGAATTATAATTTAGCAAGGGTTAATTCTGACCGTATCGGTGCTGAGAATAATACCTATGCACCTTTAACAGCTGCATATTTACAACTTCCTTTTGTTATGCCTTATGATGCAAACGGAAACTTTGTGAATACAGGTTTTGTTCAAAACGTATTGGGTCTGGAAGCAACCGGCTTTAATAAGTTGTATTCAACCCGTAATACAGGAAATGCGTATGCTGAAGTTGATATCATCAGCGGATTAACATTTAAAACTGACTGGGGTATTGATAACGCATTATTTGATGAGAAATATCGTGAGGTAGATGTATTTACCCCGGGTGGTTACGGATATGTCTCAAGACGTTCTGATAATAAATGGTTAACTCAAAATACCCTGAACTATAATAAGATCATTGGTCAGAATCATTCAATCAGTGGATTATTAGGTTATTCATTTGAAACTTCAAGATACACCAGCGGATTATTTGAGGGACAAGGATTTGCGAGTGATGCTTTGCCAAATATTGGTTCTGCTTCTACTCCGCTTACTGCTTCTGAAACCGGTTCTGAATGGGCGTTGGAATCACAGTTTGCACGTTTAGGCTATTCATATGCTGATAAATATCTTTTAGAAGGAACAGTGAGGAGAGATGGTTCTTCACGTTTTGGTGCAAATAAAAAATATGGAGTTTTTTATGCAGCTTCAGCAGGATGGATCCTTTCAAACGAAAACTTCTTTAACAAGGATAATAAAATTGCTCAGTTCCTGAAATTTACAGCCAGCTATGGTACTTCAGGTAATGACCAGGTTGGTTATTACGATTATCTGGGTACTTTTGCTGCAGGTGCAGCTTACAGTGATGCTTCGGCTTCAACACCTTCCCGCGTTGCTAATCCAAACTTAGGCTGGGAGGAAACTGAGCAATTAGACTTAGGTATCAATGCAAGATTATTCAATGCAATTGATTTACAGTTGAATTATTACAATAAGAATACCCAGGGATTGTTAGCTAGTGTCCCTTATCCGTATACTACCGGATTTGCTTCAGCAACCCAGAACGTGGGTGAAATGAGAAACAGAGGTTTTGAAGTAACAATCGGAACTCAGAATATTAAAACTGATAACTTCTCATGGACTACTAATTTTAATATTGGTTTCAATAAGAATACTGTATTAGCATTACCTGAGAACAAGGATCCGGAAGGAAGAAACTTTATTTCAGGTTCTACCGCTCAGAGAGCTGTTGTAGGTCATTCAAGAAATTCATTCTACCTGATCAGATACAAAGGAATTAATCCTGCTACAGGTGATGCTGAATGGTTAAAGAAAGATGGTACTCCAACTACTACTCCGGTAGCTGCTGACCGCGTTCTTACAGGCCATGCAGATCCTGATTTTGTAGGTGGTTTTACAAACACTTTCCGTTACAAAGATTTCGATCTGAGTGCGTTCTTTAACTTTGCTTACGGTAATAAAGTACTTATTGACGGTTTACGTTTTACTGAGAACTTTGCTACAGGATCATACAATAAGAGTACAGATCTGTTAAACTACTGGAAAACTGCGGGTGATCAGGCTTTTGCACCACGTTTGAATAGTGCAACCCGTAGTACTTTTCACCAGTTGTCAACCAGTCAGTTACAAGATGGTTCTTATGCAAGATTGAAAACTGTAACACTTGGTTACACTTTACCTTCTTCAGTGATAAACAAAACCAAGGTTTTACGTTCTGCAAGGATCTATGTATTAGGCCAGAACCTGTTTACCATTCAGAACAAGGATTTCAGGGGACCGGATCCAGAAGTATCTGCTAACGGAGCGAGTAACCTGGTTATGGGAGAGTCATTCTTTGCATTGCCACAGGCTAAATCCCTTACTTTCGGTATCAACATAGGACTTTAAAAAAAGAAATAATGAAAATAAAATATATAATAGCAATCTCAGCACTTGCATTTTCACTGAGTTCATGTGAGGATAAATTAGCGCTGACACCAGAGCAGGATCTGACTGAGGAGACTATCTTCAGTAGCCCCTCTACTGCAAAAAGTGCTGTATTAGGTATATACAGTACTGCTCAAACCCTTGATTTTTATGGTTCATTACCACAAATGATCGAAGAATATATGGGAGATAATGTTGAGTTTGTAGGTTCCTTCCCAACTCTTCAGGAATTGAGGGATTTCACTACAGTTTCAACTAATTCAAACGTTTCAGGTATCTGGCAGGTTCACTATCAGGTAATTACCCGTGCTAATAAAGTTATTGCGAATGTTGGTAAAGTTCCGGGTCTGACTGATGCTGATAAGAATCAATACGTTGGAGAAGCGAAATTCTTACGTGCTCTGGCATATCTTCAGTTGGTAAACCAGTTTGCTCAGCCTTTCCAGGTTAGTAACGGAACTAATTTAGGAGTACCATTGGTTTTGGATGATTTCACAGGTGAAATTACCTATCCTGCCAGAGCAACTGTAAATCAGGTTCATGATCAAATCAAAAAGGATCTTACTGAAGCAGCAGCAGCTTTGCCTCCAAGTTATTCCACAGGTGTAGATACCAGAGGCCGTGCTACTAAAGGTGCAGCCAATGCATTATTATCCAGATTATATCTTTATCGTGAAGAGTGGGCTAATGCAGTTACTGCTGCAAGAGCTGCAATTACAGGCCCTTACACTTTAGCGACTGATTATACCTTCTACGATAAAAATACTGCCGAAGATGTATTCACCATTCAAAACTCTGCTACTGATAACGGAAGAACCGGTTCAGGAGGTTGGGCTGCATACTTCAGTCCAACAGCTGTAGGTGGTCGTGGTGATGCACCTTTCTCAGCTAATTTAGCAGCTGCTTATGAAGCTGAAACAGGTGATAAGCGTTATCTGTTAAAGCGCACCGGTACTGCTGCTGATGCACTTACCCGTGCATTTACAACCAAGTTTCCCGATGCTGTTAATAACTCAGATAATTCACCTGTAATCAGAATTACTGAAGTTTACCTGAACTTAGCAGAAGCATTGGCCCAGCAAACAGCATTGAGCCCTGAAGCGGTTACTATTCTGAACAATCTAAGAAACAGGGCAGGATTACTTCCTAAATTAGTTTTTACATCTAAACAGGGACTAATTGATGCAATTCTTCTTGAAAGAAGAAAAGAACTTGCTTTCGAGGGTTTCAGAAGAATGGATTTACTTAGATATAAGCAGAACCTAAGATCCGGAAATCCTTTAGCTGCCTTTGGTGGTCAGAAAACAATTTTCCCTATTCCTCAGCGTGAGCTTGATAATAATAAGAGCTTAACGCCAAATCCCGGATTCTAATTCAGGTTAGGAATATTATAATAAAAAAGGTCAGGAGTTTAACTTCTGACCTTTTTTGTTAT
>JBAZHY010000109.1:0-6259 GCA_041652175.1 Pedobacter sp. | reverse complement strand
TTTGTCGAACTCCCTGTAAATCATCCGATCTATAATCAAAAGTTCAAATTCCCGGCCGGCCTTCCAAAAATTCATGAACATGATGGTAAGAGACCCCAGGGTTTTGCGTTAATATATAAAGGTCGTGTGGTTTGTTATTATACCTTTGAATCTGACCTCGGCAACGGCTGGGAAAATGCCGGAACTTACCCGGGTGATTCTGCTGAGACAAGGCAAAGAGCACTCAGGATGGGTGCTAATCTAATTCAGTATGCATTAACACAGTAAATTATGTACAAAGTAAAGGTTAACGACAAGTACAGTTTTGAGATCAGTTCTGAAAAGGGGAAATACTTTGTTAATGGCATTGCCTTTGAGGCTGATTTCTCAACTATTAATTCAGGAATCTTCCATATAATACATAATAATAAATCATATAATGCTGAACTGATAGAAATAGACAGACTTGGAAAAACCTGTTCAGTAAAAGTAGGGTCATCAGTTTACACGATGAAATTAACTGATGATTATGATGAGCTTTTGCATCAGTTGGGAATGGATAGTATGAATTCAGCCAAAGTGTCTGAGCTCAAAGCACCAATGCCCGGTCTTGTTCTTCGGATGCTCGCCTCAGAGGGAGAGACTGTTCTTAAAGGTGGAAACCTTCTGGTTCTCGAAGCTATGAAAATGGAAAATATCATTAAGGCACCTGTCGATGTAGTAGTTAAAACGATAAAGGTTAAAGCCGGTGATAAAGTTGAAAAGAATCAGGTTATGATGATCTTTTCCTGAGTTATTCTACCTAAAATTCAGTTTGTTTTATCTCAATATCATTATATTTCTTCAGGCAATTAAATATTGTTTATTTTGATTGAAATTTGTTAGAAAGAAAGCAACATTTATCTGATGGCAATAGAAATTAAAACAAAAGGCGAGTTATACGATGTATGTATTGTTGGATCTGGTGCCGGTGGAGGTATGGCCGCTAAAGTACTTACCGAGGCTGGCCTGAAAGTAGCCTTATTGGAGGCAGGCCCTGACTATGATCCTGCCAATCCTGAGCAACAAACACAGCTTAAATGGTCTTATGAATCCCCGCGGAGAGGTGCCGGAACAAACCGTGCTTTTGGTGATTTTGATGCTGCCTATGGCGGCTGGGAAATAGATGGTGAACCATATACGAAGAAGAATGGTACAGAATTCGATTGGTTCAGATCCCGGATGCTTGGTGGTCGTACTAATCATTGGGGCAGAATATCATTAAGGTTTGGACCAAATGATTTTAAGCGGCGGGATTTTGATGGATTAGGTGATAACTGGCCTATTGGTTATGATGACGTAAAGCCTTATTATGACCGGATTGATAAAATGATTGGGGTTTTTGGAACGAAAGAGGGTATTTATAATGAACCTGATGGGCATTTCCTTCCCCCGCCAAAACCCAGATTGCACGAGTTAATGATCAAGCAAGCTGCTGGTAAAATTGGAATTCCTGTTATACCCTCACGACTGTCTATTTTAACCAGACCGGTCAATAAAGATCGCGGATCATGTTTTTTCTGTAACCAGTGTAATCGCGGATGTTCTGTACATGCCGATTTTTCTTCTTCTACCTGTTTAGTAAAGCCGGCAAGAAAAACAGGAAATGCAGATGTTTACGTTAATGCAATGGCAAGAGAAGTGCTGACTAATAATGAAGGTCTTGCTACCGGGGTTTCCTATGTTGATAAAACAGATATGCAGGAATATCAGGTTAATGCAAAAGTGGTGGTTCTGGCAGCAAGCGCCTGTGAATCTGCACGTTTACTTCTTAATTCCAGATCAGCGGCCCATCCAAACGGCCTTGCCAATTCAAGTGGAATGGTTGGGAAATATCTTCACGATTCCACCGGTGCTTCACGGGGTGCATTTATTCCTCAGCTGATGGATCGAAAGCGATATAATGAAGATGGAGTCGGTGGATTACATTTATATATTCCATGGTGGCTGGATAATAAAAAACTTGATTTTGCCCGTGGTTATCATATTGAATTCTGGGGTGGCCTGGGAATGCCGGCATACGGCTTTGGTTTCGGTATGGAAAATAATAACGGGAAATTTCCGGGTAAAGATGGTAAGATGAAAGCGGCAGGAGGTTACGGTGCTTCATTGAAAGATGATTACCGCAGATATTATGGTTCTACTGTAGGTTTTGCCGGTCGTGGTGAGAGTATTCCCCGTATTGATAATTATTGTGAAATAGATCCGGGAGTGGTGGATAAGTATGGAATCCCTGTTTTAAGATTTAATTATAACTGGACGGATCAGGAGATCAAACAGGCCAGGCATATGCAGGATACCTTTGAAGAAATTATTCATTCCATGGGTGGAATTGCAAGTGGTGAGAAACCGGGCGAAGACAGGAAATATGGATTGGAAGCACCGGGAAGGATCATTCACGAAGTTGGAACTACCCGGATGGGCAATGATCGTAATAAGTCGGTCTTAAATAAATATAATCAGGCACATGATGTAAAAAATCTGTTCGTGGTCGATGGTGGATCATTTGTATCTCAGGCGGATAAAAATCCTACCTGGACTATTCTTGCCCTATCATTGAGAGCATCAGAATACATTATAGATCAGTTAAAAAAGCGTAATATTTAATCGGATGAACAGAAGGGATTCACTAAAGGCATTGGCAGTTGGAACTGTAAGTGTCGGAACTATATTAACTTCATGTGATAAAAAAACTGAAACTCAATCTGCCGTAAGCGGAAAAGCAGGGGTTTATGGCCGTACTCCTGAAGAAAAGCTGATTGATGAAAAGCTGATGTCGGAAACCTTTTTCACAACAGCTGAGATGGGAACTATCACCATACTTACAGATATTATTATTCCTAAAGACGAGCACTCAGGCAGCGCCAGTGAAGCCAGGGTTCCTGAATTTATTGAGTTTATTGTAAAAGATCAGCCCAGATATCAATTACCCCTAAGAGGAGGACTGAAATGGCTCGATGTGAAATCGCTCAAGTTATTCAAGAAGCCTTTTGCAGATGCATCCAAAGCTCAACAGCTTGAACTGGTAGATATGATTGCATATCCGGAGAAGGCGGCTCCGGAGAATGCCGCAGGGGTAAGTTTTTTCAATACCATGCGTAACCTTACTGCTACAGGATTCTTTACCAGTAAAATGGGAATGGAAGACATGGGATATCGGGGAAATCAGCCAAATGAGTGGGACGGGGTACCGGATGATGTTCTAAAACAATACGGACTTGAATATGATCAGAAAACACTTGATCAATGTCTGAAAAAAGAAGACAGAGGTAAGATGATGACCTGGGAAAGCTGAGTATAGGGATATGCTGTTTGCGCTTACACCCCAAATGAGTGAAACCCGGGTAATACATTCTGTTTATTGATATTTAATTAATGTGTAATTAATACGGAAAGGCCTCTTTTGTAAAAAGTATGGCCTTTTTTGCTTTTAATATTTATTAATCATATTTATTTCTTCAATGGACTATTTTAAAAGCTTAAGGATTGCCGGATTAATCATTCCGGTAATCCCAATTGTGCTGGGTATTCAAAGTACCTCAGCCCAGAATATTTCCAATAATTCAAAACCTGTAAAAGTGATGCTGCCTAATGGTTGGTCGCTAAATCCGGCTGGTCGCTCATTGGCTTTAGGAGACCTTCCTTTGAATATTCAAATATCCGGATCACAAAAGTTATTGGCAGTTACCAACAACGGTCAGAGTAAGCAAAGTATTCAGCTGATTGATCCCCGGTCTGAAAAGCTGTTAGATGAAAAGCCAATTGGAAAGGCCTGGTATGGGCTAAAATTCAGTGCAGACGAGAAGAAGTTATATGCTTCGGGTGCAAATGATAATATTATTCTGGCTTATTCTATTGTTAATAAAAAACTTGGCAAGGCTGATACTCTGGTTCTTGGAAACGCATGGCCCAAAGAAAAGATCGGTCCGACAGGTATTGAGCTTGACGATGCTGCCAATCGTTTGTATACAGTAACAAAAGAGAATAATTCACTGTATGTTTTCGATCTGGTCAGCAAGAAAATTCTGAATAAAGTTGATCTGGGAGCAGAAGCCTACGATTGTCTGCTTTCAACAGATAAAAGTAAATTATATATCTCATTATGGGGCGCTGATAAAGTAGCGGTTTACGATATTAAAGCAAACCGTATAATCTCTGAGATAGCAACTGAAAGTCATCCGAATGAGCTTATTCAGAATAAAAGTGGAAGATATCTGTTTGTGGCAAATGCCAATGATAATTCGGTATCGGTTATCGATACCAGATCTAATAAGGTAATTGAAGTTATTTCAACTTCATTATATCCTACCAGACTAACTGGCTCTACAACTAACGGACTCGCATTATCTGAAGATGAAAAAACACTTTTTGTGGCAAATGCAGATAATAATTGCCTAGCGGTTTTTAATGTTTCAACTCCGGGAAAGAGCAGTTCAAAAGGTTTTATTCCTACCGGCTGGTATCCCACCAACGTACGTGTGGCAGGGGAAAAAATATTTGTTTCAAACGGCAAGGGCTTTACCTCGCTGGCTAATCCAAACGGACCTCAGCCTATTAAAAAGACAGATAACAGCGGAGTTCATCAGGGAATTACAGAACAGAAGGAAGTTCAGTATATAGGTGGCTTATTTAAGGGTTCTTTGTCAATCATAGATCAGCCGGGAGATGCTCAGCTGGAAGTTTTCTCGAAACAGGTTTATGCGAATACTCCATACAATAAAGAAAAAGAGACTAAATCAACTGGTGCAGCTAATAATCCTGTTCCCAATATTCAGGGAGGGAAATCGCCAATCAAATATGTGTTTTATGTAATCAAGGAAAACCGGACTTATGATCAGGTCTTTGGAGATATGAAAGAAGGAAATGGTGATCCGAACTTATGTATTTTCCCTGAAAAGGTAACGCCCAATCATCATGCTCTGGCCAGAGAATTTGTTCTGCTGGACAATTTCTATGTTGATGCAGAGGTAAGTGCTGACGGACACAACTGGAGTATGGCAGCATATGCCAATGATTATGTAGAAAAGACCTGGCCTACAAGTTATGGAGGCCGTGGCGGTACTTATGACTATGAAGGAAGCAGAAAGATTGCTTATCCCCGCGATGGATTTATCTGGGATTATTGTAAACGTGCAGGTATAAGTTATCGTAGTTATGGTGAGTTCACAACCAAAGACGGGGCAACATTGAAATCGCTTGTCGGGCATATTGCTCCCAAATTTCCAAGCTATAATCTGGATATAAAGGATATTGACAGAATAGCAGCATTTAAAGAGGATTTTGACTCATTACTTTCAAAAAATGCTGTTGCTCGTTTTAATACTATCAGGATTGGGAATGATCATACCAGCGGACAAAGAATTGGTAAAATAACACCAACTGCTGCCGTTGCTGATAACGATCTGGCTCTGGGACAATTGGTAGAAATTATTTCTAACAGCAGTATCTGGAAGGAATCTGCAATTTTTGTACTTGAGGATGATGCTCAGAACGGCCCGGATCATATTGATGCTCACCGCTCACCTGCCTTTGTAATTAGTCCTTATATAAAAAGAAATTCGATAAATAGTTCTATGTACTCAACTTCAGGAATGCTGAGAACGATGGAATTGATACTTGGATTACCTCCAATGAGTCAGTATGATGCTGCTGCTGTTCCGATGTCTGATTGCTTTACATCAAACCCTGATTTCAGACCTTATAAAGTTAAACCTGCAAACGTTGACCTTGAACAACGTAATACGGCATGGAATAAAAGTGCTGAACGTTCACAGGAATGGAATTTTGCAAGAGAGGATGCAGCACCCGATCTTGATTTGAATGAGGTGGTCTGGAAATCTGTTAAAGGTGAAGATTCTGTTATGCCTGCTCCCCGCCGAAGCGCTTTTTTAAAGCTTGAGCAAAAGAGAGAAAACGATGACGATTAGGACCCGTCCATTTTTTAATTTTTAATGTTAATATGATAAGGTATTTTATTCTGCTCTCGGCTATTTTACTTTCTGCTACTCTATCAGCCCAGACTATAAAAGGAACTGTTTATAATCAGCTGAACAAAGAAGCAATCAGGGGAGTGAGCATCAGGTTAGATGGCCCGGTATCGGTAAGTACGGGAACCGGTGTTAACGGGGATTTTAGTTTTAAGGATATTCAGCCCGGATCCTATCAGTTAAAGGTTAGTCACCTTGGTTTCGAATCCTATCAGACCTCTGTTAAGCTGGGTCAAAAAGATATTGATCTGGAA
>JBAZHY010000108.1:3262-6288 GCA_041652175.1 Pedobacter sp. | reverse complement strand
GAAGTGACTGTTTGAATTTTTTCAATCTGAACCGGTTTTTTTGATGCGAATTATCATAAAACAAAAAGTGCCTTCCGAAAATCCGGAAGGCACTTAAAAATATAATTTTTTCCTGATTATCTACCGATTCAATCGGTAGAAAGAAAATTATTCTGCAATAACTTCAAAAGGAACTTTAACCTTTACTTCTTTGTGCAGGTTAAGATTTGCAGTATACTCACCTACAAACTTAGGCTCAGTATCGAAAGTGATACGACGACGATCAACATCGAAACCTTCTTTCTTTAAAGCATCAGCAATCTGAATAGTGTTAACAGATCCGAAAATCTTACCACTTTCACCTGCTTTAGCGCCAATTGAAAGTTTTACACCCTCAAGTCTTGCAGCAATTGCATCAGCATCCTTTTTAATTTTATCCTGTTTGAAAGCAGCTTGTTTTAAATTTTCTGCCAATACTTTCTTTGCAGATTCTGTAGCCAGGATAGCATAACCTTTTGGAATAAGGTAGTTACGTCCAAAACCCGGCTTTACTGTAACAACATCATCTTTCTCGCCGAGATTCTTGATGTCTTGTTTTAAAATTAATTCCATTTCGCTTATCTCCCTCTTATTTTAATGAATCAGTAACATAAGGTAATAAACCGATATGGCGGGCACGCTTAACAGCCTGAGCCACTTTACGCTGGAATTTCAATGAAGTTCCGGTTAAACGACGTGGTAAAACCTTACCCTGATCGTTAATAAACTTTAATAAAAAGTTAGCGTCTTTATAATCGATATATTTAATTCCGTTCTTTCTGAAACGGCAATATTTTTTACGGCTCTCGTCAACTTTCGGAGCGGTTACGTATTGGATTTGATCTTTTGCCATTATTTTGCTACCTCCTCAGCTTTAGTTTCCTTATTCTTGTTGAAGGCTCCGCTACGTTTTTTCTCACTGAATGCAAGTGCATGCTTATCCAGAGATACAGTCAGAAAACGCATTATACGTTCATCGCGCTTGTATTCAACTTCAAGTTTGTTAATAAACTCACCCGGAGCTCTGAATTCAGTTAGGTGATAGTATCCTGTAGTCTTCTTTTGAATCGGATACGCTAGTTTTTTCAAACCCCAATTGTCTTCATGGACAATTTCGGCTCCGTTATCAGTCATTAGCTTTTTGAATTTGGTAACTACCTCTTTCGCAGCTTCTTCCGATAACAACGGGGTCAGAATGATCACTGTTTCGTACTGTTGCATTGTTGCTTTTTATTTATTTTAATTGAATTACGCCCAAACCCTTTATAAGGATTCAAAGCGGGATGCAAAAATAGATATAATTTTCTATTTATCAAATGGTTTAATAAGATTACCGAAACCGGTTGAATTCAATAACAAATGGGAAAACTGGAATTTCAGGCTGAAATAAATTCAAAAAACAAAAATGCGGGACTTATCTGGTATTACTTTTTACTATATAAACAATAAAGCCAATGGTAAACTTGCAAAAATCGGTAAATGCTTTCATAAAAATTGTATCCTGAGCAAATATTCAAATTAATTAACTAAGTACAAATACCTATAAATACGTATTTAAGGCTCTTCTCAATTCTAATGTCAGACATCTTGTTAAAATGCAAAAAAATACTTATCATATTCAGAATAATGTGGACAAAAAAATCATCTAAGTTTGGTTTAACACAATCCTCTTTCTAATTTAGCCACCTGAATGGACAACTTTATAGTATCAGCAAGAAAGTACAGGCCTGCAACATTCCAAACTGTTGTAGGACAGCTGCATATAACCGGTACGTTAAAAAACGCCATTAAAAATAATCAACTCGCACAGGCATTTCTTTTCTGCGGACCGCGGGGTGTAGGAAAAACAACCTGTGCCCGTATTCTGGCTAAAACCATAAACTGTAAAAATCTGACTGAAGATGCTGAAGCCTGTGGCGTCTGTGATTCCTGTATTTCTTTTCAAAACGGAAATTCATTCAATATTCATGAACTTGATGCCGCTTCAAACAACTCTGTTGAAGATATCAGAAGCCTTATCGAACAGGTCCGTATACCTCCACAGGCCGGTAAATACAAAATTTATATTATTGACGAGGTTCATATGCTCTCTCAGGCAGCATTTAACGCTTTCCTGAAAACTCTGGAAGAACCTCCTAATTATGCCATTTTTATTCTGGCGACTACCGAAAAACATAAGATCCTTCCAACTATCCTGTCCCGGTGTCAGATATTTGATTTTAACCGGATAAGGGTAGAAGATATTGCCGGACACCTGAGGGAAATCGCAGTTAAAGAAGGTGTATCTTATGACGAAGATGGTTTGCACATGATTGCTCAGAAAGCTGACGGCGGATTAAGGGATGCGCTTTCCATGTTCGATCAGATTGTCAGTTTTTCAAATAAGAATGTAAGTTACAGAGCCGTAATCGATAATCTCAATATTCTGGATTATGATTATTACTTTAAGCTCACTGATTCCATATTACAACAGGATGTTGCATCATCCCTGCTGATTTTTGATGAAATTCTAAGTAATGGGTTTGACGGCAATCATTTTATTACCGGACTTGCTTCCCACTTAAGGAATCTGCTTGTAAGTAAGGACAGTTCGACATTAAAGTTGCTCGAAGTTAGCGAGGGTATACGTCAGAAATATAATCAACAAGCACAGGCTGCGCCTGCATCATTTCTGATTTCTGCCCTGAACATCAGTAATCAGTGTGATTTAAATTATAAAACAAGCAAAAATCAACGGTTACAGGTTGAACTGGCCTTAATAAAATTATGTCATATACCTTCAGTAATTAATATTGCTGCCGAAGGTTTTCCTGAAGGTCAGGTAAAAAAAAAACTTAATTCAATAACAGAAGGACAGATAAAATCCAGTCCGGCTCCTGTTGTGCCTGCAGTTTCAGGGAATTCCCTGCAAACAGAAACACAGATAACAACAAAGACAGTTATTTCCCCTTCAATTGAAATTTCTGAGCCCCTTCCGGTTCAGACAGCAGGCACCGCTTCCCCTGAAG
>JBAZHY010000108.1:0-3252 GCA_041652175.1 Pedobacter sp. | reverse complement strand
GGATCAGAAAATCAGTCTCCGAATACCGGGAAAGTAGAAAAACAAGCCCCGATTAATCTTCCTAAGACACTTTTAGGTAGTCCGGGTACCCTGATCCCTAATTTGAACGACCTCAGTGCCTCTTATTCTAAAAAAGAAGAAAAAGGTCCTGAATATGTCAGTGGTGACAGCAAACAGGAATTTAACTCAGACACATTGCTCAGACATTGGAATATCTATGCTGAAAAGGTAAAAAAGGAAGGTAAAATAAATATTTTCACTATACTGACTGCAAATCCACCTACCCTGCTCGAAAATTTTTTAATAGAGGTGATCATCGAAAATAAAATTCAGGATAATCTGCTGAATATTGAAAAAATTGATCTGCTGAATTATCTGAGGGTTGAGCTAAAGAATTTCAGTATTGATCTGATTACCAGATTGATGGAACAAACAGGCAAGAGAAAACTTTATACCTCAACTGAAAAGTATCAGCATATGGTTCAAAAAAACCCTAACCTTGAGGAGTTCAGACGCAGGTTCAATCTTGATCTGGACTATTAAACCGGTCTGACTACTAACAGGACTAAGTATCCTTAAATATCCTATCATCATTTTTACGTTCAATTTTGTTGAATTTAAGGCTGTCGCAGCAAAAAACATCTTTAATCTTTCTTAAATGAAAATTTCGCCAAAATTGATGCCCTGCAAATTTTAAGGTGTATTCAAAATTCCTATCTTTGACGAAATTCCAAAAACCTCATTATTAAGTATATGTCAGTACAAAAAATTAAAGTTGCAAATCCGGTAGTAGAATTAGACGGAGATGAAATGACCAGAATTATCTGGAAGTTTATTAAAGATAAACTGATCACTCCATATCTCGACCTGGATATTAAATATTATGATCTTGGAATGGAATACCGGGATGAAACTAACGACCAGGTAACCATTGATGCAGCAAACGCAATAAAACAATACGGTGTGGGTATCAAATGTGCAACCATCACTCCTGATGAGGCCCGTGTTAAAGAATTCAATCTTAAGCAAATGTGGAAATCACCAAATGGTACTATCAGAAATATCCTTGATGGTACAGTATTCCGTGAGCCGATTGTAACTAGTAACGTTCCTCGTTTGGTTCCGAACTGGACTGCACCAATTTGTATTGGACGTCATGCGTTCGGAGATCAATACCGTGCAACTGATTTTGTTACTAAAGGAAAAGGTAAATTAACTATCACCTTCACTCCTGAAGAAGGTGGCGAAGCACAGTCTTTCGAGGTTTATAACTTTAAAGGGGATGGTGTGGCTCTTGCCATGTATAATACTGATGAAAGTATCTTCGGTTTTGCACGTGCATGCTTCAATCAGGCTCTTTCTAAAGGATGGCCATTATACCTTTCTACAAAAAATACAATCCTTAAAAAATACGATGGCCGTTTCAAAGATATCTTTGAAGAGGTTTATCAAAATGAATTCAAAGCAAAATTTGATGCTGCGGGTATCGTTTATGAGCACCGTCTGATCGATGACATGGTTGCTTCTGCCCTAAAGTGGAATGGTAACTTTGTTTGGGCTTGTAAAAACTATGATGGTGATGTTCAATCAGATACTGTTGCTCAGGGATTTGGTTCTCTGGGATTAATGACCTCTGTATTGATCACTCCGGATGGTTCTACTATGGAAGCTGAAGCTGCCCACGGTACCGTTACCCGCCACTACCGCGATCATCAGGCCGGTAAACCAACTTCTACCAATCCGATTGCGTCAATTTTCGCATGGACAAGAGGCCTTGAGTTCCGTGGAAAGTTAGACAACAACCAGGCATTAATCGATTTCTGTCATGCTTTAGAGCAGGTTTGTGTCGAAACTGTTGAAAGCGGAAAGATGACTAAGGATCTTGCAGTTTGTATTCATGGAAATAAAGTAAGCCATGGGGATCACTACCTCTACACTGAAGAATTCCTGGATGCAATTGACCAGAATCTGAAAGCAAAGCTTGCTTAATTACTAATCCCTGATCATAAAAAACAGCTGCCATATTGAATATGGCAGCTGTTTTTATTTTGGAGCATCTTCCTGATTTAAGAATATAAAGATCATGAAGCAGGTAAAGGTATTTCCAGAGAATTCTACGATCATATCTTTTCTTCTATTGAATATTGGTAAATTGCATTATGAATAAGACATCCAGAATTTGGCTGATTACCGGAGTATCCGGAGGATTAGGAAGAGCGCTTGCCAATGAAGCGGCATTAAACGGAGACATTGTTTTCGGAACTTTGAGAAAGCCCGAACAAATTCAGGCATTTAACGATCTTGTTCCGGGTAAAACCTTTGGATTGCAGCTGGATGTAAACAATCAGGTTCAGATGCAATCGGCTATTCAGCATATTCTTGACAAATTCGATCGTTTGGATATTTTGGTAAACAATGCCGGATATGGCTTATTTGGTGCTATTGAGGAAATCAGCATGGAAGAAGCGAGAATGCAAATGGAGACCAACTTCTTCGCAGTTCTGGCACTAACTCAGGCAGTTTTACCAATTATGCGAAAGCAAAAATCAGGGCATATTATTCAGATATCATCCATGTCGGGCTTACGTGCCAATTCGGGAACCGGCTTATACAATGCCAGCAAATTCGCCCTTGAGGGCATGAGCGAAGCTTTAGCTCTGGAAATACAGCCACTTAATATTCATCTGACTCTTGTTGAGCCGGGACCTTTCCGTACCGATTGGGCCGGAGCTTCTTCTGTAAGTGCAAAAAATACGATCACGGATTATGAACAAAGTTCAGGTATACGCTTAAAACTTCTGCAAAGCAGCAGTGGCAAACAGCCCGGAGATCCTGTAAAAGGAGCAAAAGCAATACTGCATGCCATTAATGCAAGTCAGCCTCCATTGCGTTTGGTCTTAGGAAAAGTGGCACTCGATGCAATAAGGGATAAATTTAAAACAGTTGAAGAAGAGTTTTCAAAATGGGAGGATATTAGTTTGAATACTTCTTTTGAAGAGTAGGCAACTATTGTTGTGCGGTTAAATTGAGAAAAAGCAGAATCTTCATTTGCTTTTTAACACTTAAGAGAATCCCGCCCTATAACCTTACCTCCCTCTATCGCCGGGTGGCTCGGAGTTATTCACCTTTTATTTATTGTTTTTTAAGGTGTTCATGCTTTCGCCGCTGAAGGGCGGCTCAGGTTTGTTGGCCAAAAGTACCCAAAAGCCTCTTTCAATCCCTAGGTGCCTTTGGCCGCAAGGCCTCTACACA
>JBAZHY010000107.1:323-6316 GCA_041652175.1 Pedobacter sp. | reverse complement strand
TGTTCGTAACATGGTTGGATATGATACCCCGATATCAACAGACCATTACGGGCATTTTGATTTGAACAATAGTATCCGCCTGGGTAAAGCACTGGATAAATATCGTCTGGCCTGGTTTGAAGATATGGTGCCATGGACTTATACCGAGCAATGGAAAACCATTTCGGATGCTTTGGAGACGCCAACCACAACAGGAGAGGATATGTATCTCTTAAAGGATTTTAAGCCCCTGATTCATGCCAGGGCAGTTGATATCATTCATCCTGACCTTGCTTCATCGGGTGGTTTATTGGAGACTAAACGGATCGGAGATTATGCTGAAGAATATGGTATTGCAATGGCGATGCATCAGGCCGGAACACCGGTTTCTTTTATGGCCAGCGTGCATTGCGCTGCAGCTACACAGAATTTCTTAGCCTTAGAGCATCACTCGGTAGATATTCCCTGGTGGGAAGACCTGGTAAAGACTACCGATGGCAAGAAAATGATCGAAAAAGGTTTTGCTGTCGTTCCTCTGAATTCTCCGGGCTTAGGTATTGAGCTGAACGAAGACGTACTGAAACAACATTTAAAGTCAACGGATAAGAGTTATTTTGCTCCAACCAATGAGTGGAATGAAATGCGTTCACATGACAGAACGTATAGTTGATTCATTATATTCCTTTTTGCTTCAATTAAATAAATTATGTTGCGAAAGTTCAATGTATAGATGCATTTAATGTCAATGACAAGATTTCTTCGATTGATACGGACTTTCTATAGCACTTATAGTATATCGAGCATTTTAATATCCTTAATCTCAGCAGGCATTTTCTGGAAGGGTGGAATGTCTTCCTTTGTTATTATTTTCTGGTTTAAACTTTTATCAATGGGGTTTATCATCACTTACATTGATCAATACAGAAAAAGGGAATATTTATATTATCGCAATCTTGGAGTATCTAAAACTACTTTATGGGGAGGTAGTCTTCTGTTTGATTTTATTCTGTTTGTCGGTTTAATTATTGTTGCTTATCAATTGAGATGAAAAATACGCTCGAGGTTGATGGGATTTATCTAAGTTTTTCGGGAAGGATGATCCTTTCAGATATTTATCTGAAATCTGAAACAGGTAAGATTGTTGGCCTTTTAGCTAGAAATGGTCAGGGAAAATCCTGTCTGATGCAAATTATTTCGGGTATTTTAAAACCAGAAAGCAGATCTGTTCGGTTTGACGGAAAAATTGTTCTTGAACTAACCAGAAGATCAGATCTTTTGGTATACCTGCCTCAATATAATTTTATTCCTTCATTTTTAACCATAGAAAGGGTCTTTAGAGATTTCTGCCTGGATATTTCTGAGTTTAAAGCATATTTCCCGGAGTTTGACTCTAAATCAAAAATGAAAATCTCAGAATTTTCAGGGGGAGAAAGGCGTCTCATCGAACTTTATGTCATTATCAAATCAAAATCGCAGTTTGCCCTTCTTGATGAGCCTTTTACCCACATTAGTCCAATGCAGGTTGAAAGAATTAAAAAGTTACTTATTCAGGAAAAAGAAAATAAGGGTTTTATTATTTCTGATCATATGTTCAGGGATATTACAGAGATTGCAGACCATATTTACTTATTGAAGGAAGGAAAGTTATATTCTGCAGATTCTATTGAAGATGTGGAAAGATTGGGGTATGCCAGATTGTAATTTTCTGTACTTATTCACAGCTGTGCAAAATGTTAGGTTCGTTTTTGCGTTTTTAAAGACGAACTTGGATTATGCATAGATTTAGAAGTTTAATATTTCTCCTCGGACTTTCATGTATTTCTTTCTTTTACACCTCCTGTAAAAGTAAAAAGATCGTCACCGACGCTTCTAATGTAAGGCCGGTTAGTCAGGGCAGCATTAAAGAACGTTATGCCTCAATCCTGAATGTCAGGGAAAAAGATCTTCAGAATGAGAAACTCTATAATTTTATTGATAAATGGATGGGGGTTCCTCACCGTTTAGGTGGTATGGATCTAAAAGGAATTGATTGTTCAGGATTTACCTATTTACTGGAAAAGGAAGTTTATAACAGGTCAGTACCCAGGACTGCAAAATCTATGGCTGAGGAAGTTAAACGTAAGTATGAAGATGGACTGAAAGAGGGGGATCTGGTTTTTTTTGATTTTGATGGTCAGAAATTCAGTCATGTTGGAGTGTATCTTCATAATAATAAATTTGTTCATGCATCAACCTCTAAAGGCGTTATAATCAGTAATTTAAAAGATAGCTGGTATTATAAATATTTCAGTCGTGCCGGGAGTATAAAACCTTAAACTCATTTCTTATGTGATTTTACCTCATTGTACTCATAAATCATTAATTTTAGCCTGATAATAATCACCTGATATTTATGAGCAAGGAAAAGGGCAACTATTCATTCTGGATAAAATATAAACAGTTTGCTACTACTGAAATACTGATGTATCTGATCATGGTTCTTGGTATTATTGCGGGTATAATAATCTTTAGTTGATCGCATGAAATTAAATCTGAAACGACCGCTTGCTTTTTTTGACCTTGAAACAACCGGTGTAAATGTTGCAACCGATCGTATCGTGGAAATCTCCATCCTGAAGGCTATGCCTGATGGTACTGAACAGGTTAAAACCATACGGATAAATCCCGGTATTCCGATTCCGCTTGAGTCATCCCTGATTCATGGAATTTATGATGAGGATATTAAGAATGCTCCAACATTCAGACAGGTGGGAGAGGAACTGGCCAGGTTTCTGGATAATTCTGATCTGGCCGGATATAATTCAAATCGCTTTGATATTCCTGTTTTAATGGAGGAATTCCTCCGGGCAGGCATCGACTTTGATATTGAAAACCGTCATTTTGTTGATGTGCAGAATATTTTCCATCAGATGGAGCAGCGTACACTGAAAGCGGCATATCAGTTCTATTGCGGTAAAGTAATTGAAAACGCACACTCTGCAGAGGCTGATATTAAGGCTACTTACGAAGTGCTGAAGGCGCAGATCGAAAAGTACACAGATCAGGAATGGGAGGATAAGAAAGGAATAGTCAGCAAACCTGTTCAGAATGATATTGAAGCATTACATAAGTTTACCAATCTGAATAAACCGGTTGATTTTGCAGCCAGAATGATTTATGATGAAAACGGTGTTGAAATAATCAATTTTGGAAAGCATAAAGGAAGGGCTGTTGAAGATGTTTTCCGTGCTGAACCAAGTTATTATAACTGGATGCTGAATGGCGATTTTCCTCTTTATACCAAGCGTTGTCTTGAAAAGATATGGAATCGTTTCAATGCAAAAAAAGAGCAGTACAGAACTGAAAAACAAACATCCACTTCTGCTCAAAAGCCTGTCAATCCTGATCAAAAAAACTCAAAGGAGGAAGAAGCTAAACCTATTACAACTGACCATCTCGAGCAGTTAAAAATGAAATTTGGGAAGTAGCCGATTATTGCCTTTAAGCTTATAGCCGCCTATCTTTTATCTAATTCACTCAAATTAGACATATAAGACTCACTTACAGGGATAATATGATCCTGAATATGAATCTGATGCCGTTCGATTTTCCGGATGGCGGGAATGGCTGCCATATAGGAACGGTGGGTTCTTATGAATTTATCTTTGGGTAGTATAATTTCAAGTTCTGAGAAGGTCATGCGGGAAAGCAGGCTTTTATCCTTCAGGACAAAATTGACATAGTTTCCTGCGGCTTCAAGGTATAAGATATCTGTAAAGAGTACTTTTTCCTGCTCATATCCGGTTTTAAGGAAAATGAAATCAGCATTTCCATTTTTGTTTCTTAATTGAAAGAGCTCATAGGCTTTATTGCATCCCTTAACAAAGCGGCTTAATGAGAATGGCTTGAGAAGATAATCAATAGCATCCAGTTCAAAACTGGTAACAGCATGCTCAGTATAGGCCGTGGTGAAAATAACCATTGGCTTTTTGTTCAGACTGTTGATGAAGTCAATGCCCGAAATGTCTGGCATTTTGATATCCAGAAATATCAGATCGATATGCTCTTTCTGAATATATTCCATTGCCTTGAAAGCATCTGTAAATTCAGCTTTCAGATTCAGGAATGGAACTTTCGAGGCATGACTTCGAACTACCTCCAGAGCTAAAGGCTCATCATCAAGGGCAATGGCTATCATGGAGTAAATGTATCATTTAAATGAGTTTTTTCAATGATTCTTTCCATAAGCCTGACTGTTGTGAAATGCTTTTTTATAAAATGCCCGACACTTCTTCTATCCAGCCATTCCTGAATGATATGACAGTCGTGGTCAGTGATAAAATGCCGGGTGTCAGCATCAGATTCATTAACAGTGATTGCTACTTTTTCCTGAATTAGTTTAGAATCAGATGCGGTCATTGAGCTTTCGTAAGAAAAAGCAGACCCCATGCTAAAGATCAGAATACCTATTAGCTTTTCCATGTTAAATAAGGTTAATCAAGTTGAATAGTCAGATGGATAAAAAATTCTTTTCCGCTTTCCCGGATAGATAGCTCATGTTTCCCCGGGTATAAAAGCCGGAGTCTTTGCCGGACATTGTTTAAGCCTATTCCATTATTATCCTTCTCCGGATCATTCAAAGCTTTATTATGAATGCTGTTGGAAACATCAAAATACAAGGTTTTGTCTTTAGTAACGAGACTTATTCTGATACTTGATGGTTCTTTAAGACTGATACCATGTTTGAATGCATTTTCCACAAAAGGGATAAGCAGCATAGGTGCAATCTGCAGAATACCTGTATGCTCTTCAATCTCCGTATGAATCTGAATATCAGTAGAAGACTGGGTGCGTAATGTTTGAAGACCGATATAATTATTCAGGTATTCAATTTCCCTTGTCAGCGATATTTTCTCCTGCAGATTTTCACGAAGCATAAAGCGCATCATATCCCCGAGTTTTTGGATGCCCTCAGAAGTTCGTTCAGCTTTTTCCTGTAATGCTGTGCCATAAAGGGTGTTCAGCACATTGAACAGAAAATGAGGGTTGATCTGGGAGCGAAGGAAGTTCAGATCGGCATTGGATTGGCCTAATGCTGTTTGTAAACCCTTAATCTCATAATCGATACTAAGCCTGTGTTTATAAACATACCAGGAAAGAGGTGCCGTAAACAATAATTGAAATCCGATATTAAAGAGTGAAGCTACAATTGCTATTTCCTTATGATGATCAGGTAACAAAATGATCAGAACAACAAAAATAGGCAAGGAACTGAGAAAGGCGATTCTGAAAAATGATTTGAGGTAAGTCCAGAATAATCGCGATTTTCGATAAATATCAGGCAAAATTGTATACATGGAGTAACAGTATAAAGCTATGCCTGTAAGAGAGCATGCAGCTAATACCATCATAACATCCGCATCAATTTGTCCGATCAGTAATAGAAATAAGCTGATCATCCAGATGATAAATGCATAAATTCCATCGCGGGTAATCACTCTGTATTGCGACTGGATCAACTCTGAGTTTTCGAGCAGGTATATTGCGAAAAATTTAATACTTGTATACAACGCGAACATCATCATCAACCAGAAAGCATAAATTGCACTTTCCTGAAAGAGTTTGGCATACAGTTCGTCCTCTGAATATTTGCTGAAAAGATATCCCTGAATCCAGGTATCTGTAGTTGCGAGAACCACGCTGACCAAATAAAACACCAATAAAGTGAACAGAATGTTCAGGGTAATATTCTCTTTTCGGATGAGAGGAGGGATAATCACAAAAGTAAGCAGGCAATAACTGGTATAAAATGTAAAATACCGGCATAGCATGGGCAGAAAGTAGTTGCTGAAGTAGGAATATTGCTGATGAGCTTGTTGGAACTCATCTTGCCCCGACTGCCAGCTATTGTTGATAGCACCGGATACCAGAAAGAATATTGAGAATACAAACATTGTACTCGCTGCCCAATATTCAATTCGGTTAATATCAGAAGGGTTTTTTATTAGATTTTTCATTTTTTTTTTATGTTTTTT
>JBAZHY010000107.1:0-313 GCA_041652175.1 Pedobacter sp. | reverse complement strand
TCTGTAAAAGGTTTGGAAATTACTGGTTTGGAAGAAATCCGGACCGAACGATTCACGAATATTTGTCCTGTATTTTCTGAAAGGGTTGTTTGCCGCTGCAGAAAATGACAGTTTATCTTTAATCAGGTCCTTATTGATACTGAATGAACTCCCTATATAGGAATTGCTTGTACCCTGTAATGATAAATTTGGTCCGTTCACATTGACACTGGCGTTCAGACGCCAGCCTTTTTCAAAGCGTAAAGAACCGGAAGATGAAAAGTTATACATGAGTCCTTCATTTTTTACAAGGATGTTATTTACAATGCCACGC
>JBAZHY010000106.1:0-6320 GCA_041652175.1 Pedobacter sp. | reverse complement strand
TGCACCGCCATCCACCCTTCACGGGGCAGGGTCTTTTAGTAGACTTTGCCCCGCTTTTTTGGATTTCAACTCCTCCTGTTCCCCCCATTTGGTCTGTCACATAATATACTAATATTAAAATGACTTAATAGTTGTTTCTGAACTTCCCAACCGCAAAGATGTGCTCCTTTTTATTTTTAGAGTCATGACAGTCAATACCGATTTTGAAAATAATCAGTATCAGGAATATGGATAAAGATATAAGTTCGATAGGAGTGTGGTGATTCTGATCTGTTTATTTTGAGATTGTAGTCACCGGTCTGGACTTCTATTTCTATTCGATTGATCATCAGATTCAAGGATTTTCTAAAAAAAAATCATTTTCTCTTCAAACTTTAGAATTTCTTTAGATTTTAATTGTTAGTTTGTATTTATAATTAATCTAAATAAGAATAATGAACAGACTAATATCAAAACTCAAAACAGCAATCTTTCTGGCTCTGGTTATAGGATCTATTACCTCCTGTAAGAAGAATGATGATGCAAAGCCAAACTTACGGGCGTCAATTAACTATTCAACTTTAACAGCTACAACAGTTTATGCCTCTGCATTCAACGATGCAAGTGCGCAAAGTACAGTTGATTTCACAGATGGTAACAATCGTCATAAGATGTTTCAGGCAATTAACGCATATGCCGGGACAGCCGCAACAACTACAATTGATGCAAATGTTCTTAAAAACATGCTTTCAAATACAGGTAATCCTTTTACCGGAACCTATGCTCCTTTGAATGCTGCAGGAATTCAAGTCCGGAATATTATTGCGTCTTCGAAATCTGCAGCAGAAGCAGATGCCGTTCGTGTAAAACTTGAAGCTGAATTTACAACCCTGGCTACAATTAGCCAGTCTAACTCTGTTATTGCTGAAAAAGGTAAGGCAGGTAAATTAGGGACTCGTTTAGTGGATTCGAAGGGGATGGAAACTGCTCAGATTATCCAAAAATCAATGATTGGCTCCCTGCAGTTAGATTACATTGCCAATATTTTACTAACAAAAGGACTGGAGGCTGATAACTATATAGTTGTATCAGGAAAAAAATATACACAATTAGAACATAATTGGGACGAAGCGTATGCATTACTGACTTTAAATCCGATATATCTGGCCGGTTCTACCGATGCAGCCAAGGGTACAACAGAATTTGCTTTGGGATCATATGTTTGGGAATACAATAAGGCCAATTATGCAAAGATTTATCCTGCATTTCTTAAGGGAAGAGCAGCAATTGTCAATAATGACCGGGCAGAACTAAAGGTTCAGGCCACTTTTATTAAAACTCAGCTTGAACGTTCAATCGCTGCCTCAGCTATCGGATATTTAGAGAAATGGGGTAACAGAACAAATGATGCAGACAGGGCTCACGATATCGGTGAAGGGGTAGGTTTTATTTATTCATTGCGTTTCGCGACAGTTCATGGAGGGGATGCAGCTTTTTCAGACGGAATTATCACAAATCTCATTTCGTCAACGGGTGGTTTCTGGGATATAACACCTGCAAAAGTTGCTGCCGCCACTGCAAGTATCAAAGCTAAGTTTAATCTCTAATCCTAATTATTATTAGAAATATTGGGTTAACGTAACAACGTTAACCCATTTTATGTTTAAAATATGAAACTTTTTAAAGCGGAAAAGCTGACGGCTTTGTTTTTTGTTTTTTTGATAACTATCGCCTGTTCATGTTCAAAAAAGGGTGATTCTCATTCGCCCGATGTGCAGCCGGATCAGAAGGCTATCGACAGGAAAGCTATGTTAACTAATATTGCAGATAATATTGTTATCCCCTCTTATGCAAAATTCAAGCTGAAGTTTGATGTCATGTTAGCAAAGTCTTCTGCATTCACTGCTACTCCGACAATTACAACCCTGGCAGATTTCAGGACTGCTTGGGTAGATGCTTATATTGAATGGCAAAAAGTTGAACTATTTGATTTCGGACCGGGACAGGTTCAATCTATCAGATCCTATTTCAACATATATCCGGCAAGTGAAAGCGGTATAGCAGCAAATATAGCTAACGGATCAAATGTTAATCTGAATGTACCCGCTTCATTTCCAACTCAGGGATTTCCTGCTCTGGATTATCTTCTGAATGGTTTGGGAACATCGGATGAGGCAATACTAATATTTTTTACTACAGATATAAATGCTTCAAAAAGGTTAGATTATATCCGGTTGATTACCAATAAAATGAATGAAGTATTTACGAAGGTAAACACAGAATGGACTACCACTTATCGCACAGAATTCATTAATAAAAATAGTATTGATGCCAGTTCATCGACCTCTGTCATGGTCAATAATTATATATTGAACTTTGAAAGGTTTATTCGTTCCGGAAAATTTGGTATACCCTCTGGTGCAGTAATTAACGGCGTGGCGGCTGCCAATAAAGTTGAAGCATTCTATAAAAAAGATATTTCTTTAGCCCTCGCTAAAGCTGCGACACAGGCTACAATTGATTTCTTCAATGGTAAAAACGTTAGTACAGGAGCTGAAGGTTCGTCGTTGAAAACTTATCTCAACGGACTTAACGTAAAAGACAGTGCAACAGGTGTGTTATTGACCCAATTAATCAACAATCAATTTCTAACAATTCAGCAAAAATTAGACTTGTTATCACCCAATCTGTTTAACCAGGTTAATAATAATAATCAATTGATGATTGATGTCTATACCGAAATGCAGAAAGTGGTAAGAATGCTTAAAGTTGATATGGCTTCTGCAATGAGCATTACTATCACCTATACTGATAATGATGGCGACTAACAGGCAGTAACAGAAAGTGAAGAAATATTTTCAGAAACTTACTTCGGCAGCGCCGCTGGCAACATTTAGGATAGGAATCGGGCTGATGATCACTTTAAGCATTACCCGGTTCTGGATGAATGGCTGGATTGATCAGCTTTATATAGAGCCTCAATACTTTTTCCCTTTTTATGGATTTGAGTTTGTTAAACCTTTAGGCGACTATACTTATATTCTCTTTCTTATTTGTGGAATCAGTGCGTTTTTTGTGGCAATAGGCTTATTTTATCGAATAGCCAGTGTTCTTTTATTTTTGAGTTTTACCTATATCGAATTAATTGACAAGAGTACTTATTTAAATCACTATTATTTTATAAGCCTGATTCTTTTGTTGATGATGTTTTTACCTGCAAACCGGTATTTTTCTGTTGATGCGTTTAAAAACAAAAAAATCAATTCAGATCAGATCCCTCAATGGTGTCCTGATTCAATAAAGTTAATGGTATGTCTCCTGTATTTCTTCGCGGGATTGGCAAAACTCAATAGTGATTGGCTCATCCATGCCCTGCCTTTAAAGATTTGGCTGCCTGCCCGAAACGACATTCCTGTTATCGGTCCGCTTTTTAATTATTCTGCAGTACATTATTTTTTAAGCTGGGCGGGTTGCCTATATGATCTGACTATCGGTTTCTTGTTATGGCATTCCTCTACGCGTATTTGGGCATACCTAACCGTTGTTATATTTCATGGTATTACAGCATTGCTTTTCCCGATAGGAATGTTTCCTTATGTTATGATCGTTACAGCTCTTATATTCTTTTCCGGAAACTTTCATAAAAATCTTATCAAAAGCATTGCCAAATTATTTGGTATAAAAAAGAGCTTTATTTATCCGCGGCATAGCTTCAGTTATAAACCAGCCACTAAATTCCTGCTTTTAACAGGGTTCTCCATCTTCTTTTTAATTCAGGTACTATTACCCTTCAGATATCTGTTATATAAGGGTGAATTATTCTGGACTGAGGAAGGTTATAGATTCTCATGGCGTGTCATGTTAATAGAAAAGGCAGGCTATGCCCAATTCACTGTCAGAGACTCGGACGGGAAATTTGCAATTATTAATAACAATGATTTTCTAACAATATTGCAGGAAAAAATGATGTCAACTCAGCCTGATATGATATTACAATATGCACATATATTAAGAGATCATTATAAAAAACTGGGATTCATAGCCCCTCAAGTCTATGTTGATTCTTATGTAGCTCTTAATGGTAGAAGTGGAAGAATAATGGTTGATCCATCTACTGATCTGGCTCAGCAAGAAGAATCTTTTCGGCCTAAAACATGGATTTTACCACTGAATGATGAAATTAAAGGGTTTTAAATTATTACTGGTGCTCTTTTTTACCGGCACTACAGTATTTGCACAATATAAAATAAAGGGACTTGTTATTTCTTCACAAGATAGTTCCCTGCTAAAGAATTGTGAAGTTTATCTCAATGATAATAAAAGCAGAGTATTAACAAATGCAGGAGGGGAGTTCGAGTTTAAGGATTTAAAGTCAGGTACTTATCGCTTATTCGCAATTCATCCGGATTTTTCTCCCAAAGAAGAAACGGTAATTCTCGACTCTGCCAATCAATTAATTATTTTGACTCTTAACCCTATGGTCAAACAGTTAGAGGAAGTTATTATCACAGAAAAGAAAACTGATTTCGGCTTTGGCCATTTGCGTTCAGTACAAGATCACGGAATTTATGAAGGTAAAAAGTCAGAAGTAATTGTTCCGGAACAACTGGTTGCTAATCTGGCTACTAATAATGCCCGGCAGATATATTCCAGAGTTGCCGGATTAAATATTTATGAAAATGAAGGCGCCGGACTGCAGTTGAGTATCGGCGGAAGAGGCCTGGATCCCAATCGGTCTTCAAATTTCAATGTTCGTCAGAATGGTTATGATATCAGTGCAGATGCCCTGGGTTATCCGGAGAGTTATTATACCCCGCCAATTGAAGCTGTCGGACAGATTCAGATATTGAGAGGGGCATCTTCGCTACAGTATGGAACACAATTCGGCGGACTTATTAATTTCATTATGAAAAAGCCTGTCACCGACAAAAAAATGGAGTTGGTAGCCCGGCAAAGTTTGGGTTCCTATGGATTCAGCAATTCATTTCTCAGTGCCAGTGGCAAAGTGAATAAACTAAGCTACTATACTTTTGCCCAATACAAAACGGGGAAAGGCTGGCGGCCTAATACCGATTTTAATAACACTACCTTTTATGGCGATTTTGATTATCAGCTTAATAAAAACACAGCAATTGGTGTTGATCTAACCCATATGGATTATCTGGCACATCAACCTGGTGGATTGACTGATGCAATGTTTCAAGCAGATCCGCGGCAAAGCAATAGGGAAAGAAATTGGTTTGGTGTTAAATGGGATATGCTTGCTTTGCATTTTGACCATAAATTGAACTCATCAGACGAAATCAATGTCAGGTTATTCGGACTATCTGCTTATCGATATTCACTGGGCTTCAGACCTAACCGGGTTGCAACTGTTGATGATTATAGTGAGAGAGATCTGATTAAAAGTGATTTTTCTAATTGGGGTACAGAAGCAAGGTACCTGAAACGATACAATACCGGAAAAAATCCGGCTGTAGGTCTTATAGGTATCAGATATTATCATGGGTATAATCATACGATACAGGGACCGGGTAGTAAGGGCATTGATGCTGATTTTGATTTTGTAAACCCTGAATTCTACACGGCCAATAATTACAAATTTCCAAATAGAAACGTCTCATTCTTTGCTGAGAATATTTTCAATATAAGTCCTGAATTTTCTATTACACCGGGACTCAGGTATGAAATTATCAATACCCGTGCAGAAGGGTTTTACTCAGTTATAACACATGATCTTGCTGGAAATGTAATAAGTAATATCAGGACTGACGAGACCCGGCATAACCCGCGTCAGTTTCTGATTGGCGGTATCGGCTTGAGTTATAAGCCAACCAGTTCGATTAATATCTATAGTAATTTATCTCAGAATTACAGATCCATAACCTTTAGTGATATGCGTACAGCAAATCCATCAGCTACTATAGACCCTGATCTTAGTGATGAAAAAGGCTATTCTTTTGATCTTGGTATTCGGAGTGACCAAACATCTTTTTACAGCTATGATCTAAGTGCATTTTATCTGAATTATAATAACAGAATAGGGGAAGTTCAGTATTATGATTCTAATAATCGGGTATTGCGTGAGCGAACAAATATCGGTCAGGCTATTATAATGGGTATAGAGTCATATGCCGAAGCCGATTTTTACCGCCTGACACATCCTGAAGCTACCAATTGGAGGATAGTTGTATTCTCTAATCTGGCATTGATCCAATCAGATTATCGCAAAAGTCAAATTCCTGGCGTCAAAGGGAAAGAACTGGAATTTGTACCGGGAGTAAATTTCAAGACTGGAACACGGATAATATATAAGAATCTCAAAGGTTCATTTCAGTTCA
>JBAZHY010000105.1:0-6337 GCA_041652175.1 Pedobacter sp. | reverse complement strand
TTCGCGGAAGAAATATCCTGATGCAAAGATCTTCGGTTTGACTACCGGACTGGCTGTTATGAAGATTAATTCTGAACTTGGTTATGAACCGGTAACTTATTCTGAACTTACACAGGATGAGGAATTCTGGAAGGGTTGCCAGAGTTGTGTGAATTATGATATCTTAAAAAGCAAGGATCGTAAGAATTGCATGTGTACTGCAATGCTTTGGGATCCGGAAGAAAAAGCCAAAGAGATTGAACGTAAGATGAAGGAAGAAAAAGAGCGTTTGGAAAAGGAGGTTGAAGAACGTCTGGCTAAAGTTTCACGTAAACAAACTTTATTTGAGCGCCTTGAAGAAAAATTACGCAGATCATTAAAAATGATTGCTGCAGGAACAATATTCGTTAAACTTTTACAAAATTAAATAATGAAGAAAAAGGTGGTTTTAGCATTCAGCGGAGGTTTAGATACGTCCTTTTGCTGCATTTACTTAACTAAAGACCGGGATCTGGAAGTTCATTCCGTGATCGTAAATACAGGAGGTTTTTCTGATGAAGAGCTGAAACAGATCGAGAAACGTGCCTATGCACTGGGTGTAACTTCCCACGCAGTGGTTGACGAAACATTGAATTACTACGAAAGCTGTATTAAATATCTGGTATTTGGTAATGTGCTTAAGAATGCCACTTATCCACTTTCTGTTAGTGCAGAACGGGTTAGTCAGGCTACTGCAATTGCCAATTACGTAAAAATGATCGGAGCTGATTATGTTGCTCATGGTAGTACGGGTGCAGGCAATGATCAGGTTCGTTTCGACATGATATTTAATATTCTGATTCCGGGTGTAGAGATTATTACTCCAATCAGAGATCTGAAATTAAGCCGTGAAGCTGAAATCGAATATTTAAATAAGCATGGTGTTGAGTATACTGCTGAAAAAGCAAGGTACTCAATCAATAAAGGGATCTGGGGTACCTCAGTGGGTGGTGCTGAAACACTCACTTCTCATGATACTCTACCCGAGGAGGCATGGCCAACTCAGGTTACTCAGACAGAACCACGCAAACTGGAACTTGAATTTGAACAGGGAGAACTGGTGGGATTGAATGGTGAAAGCATGCCGTCGGTTAAGGCGATTCAGAAATTGCAGGAAATTGCTCAGCCCTATGGAGTTGGCCGTGATATTCATGTTGGCGATACCATTATTGGTATCAAAGGACGTGTAGGTTTTGAGGCAGCAGCTCCTATGATCATAATCAAGGCTCATCATGCTCTGGAAAAACATACTCTGACCAAATGGCAACTGAGCTGGAAAGATCAATTGGCCAGTTTCTATGGGAACTGGCTCCATGAAGGCCAGTTTCACGATCCGGTTATGCGTAATATCGAGGCCTTTTTAACTGATACTCAGAAAACAGTTAGCGGAAAAGTATTTGTGAAAATTTATCCATACCGCTTTGAAATTATTGGTATCGAGTCGGTACATGATCTGATGTCGAACAAGTTCGGAAGTTATGGCGAGATGAACAATTCATGGTCCGGAGAAGATGTAAAGGGATTCTCGAAGATATTTGGTAACCAGACCATGATCTGGCACCGGGTAAATGAAAAGAAATAGAATAAAATGGGAACAATCAAAATAGGAATTGCTGGTGGAGCGGGTTATACAGGGGGTGAATTACTCAGAATCCTGGTTCATCATCCTCTGGCAAAAATAGTATTTGTACATAGTAACAGTAATGCCGGTAAGCCTCTTTCTGATGTGCATACGGATTTATTTGGTGATACCGATCTTGAGTTTACCGATTCTATTTCGCAGGATATTGATGTATTGTTCTTATGTGTTGGACATGGAGATGCTAAAAAGTTTCTGGATAATCACAAAATTGATGCGGGTATCAAGGTTATTGATCTTTCACAGGATTTCAGATTAAGTCAGAATTCCATCCATGATAATAGAACTTTTGTTTATGGTCTTCCCGAACTAAATCGTGAGGATATCAAAACTGCCCATAATATTGCTAATCCGGGTTGTTTTGCAACCTGTATCCAGATTGGATTGCTGCCTCTTGCTGCTGCCGGACTGCTGAAATCGGAAGTACATATTAATGCTACCACAGGTTCAACCGGTGCGGGGCAAAGCCTGAGTCCAACTTCTCATTTCAGCTGGAGAAATAACAACCTTTCAGTTTATAAAGTTTTTGAGCACCAGCATCTGAATGAGATTGGCCAGAGTTTGAAACAGCTGCAAAGTGATTTTGATCAGTCACTTAATTTTATTCCTCAGAGGGGCGATTTTACCCGTGGTATCCTGGCAGCTATGTATACTGAATCTGAGCTGAGTCTTGATGAAGCCTATGTTTTGTATGAAAATTATTTCAAAGACCATCCATTTACTCATGTCAGTAAAAGAAATATCGACTTGAAACAAGTAGTGAATACTAACAAAGCACTGGTTCATCTGGCAAAGCATGGCAATAAATTATTCATAGTCAGTATTACGGATAATTTACTGAAAGGCGCAAGCGGCCATGCCGTGCAAAACATGAATTTAATGTTCGGACTTGGTGAAACGGTAGGATTGAGATTGAAGGCGACAGGCTTTTGAGTTATAAGTTGTAAGTTTTTGAAAATCCCTACTAAACGAAAAGTTTGAAGATATGATGAAAATTAAAATAAAGTATCCCGGGTATTTTAGAATAGAGTTTCGACGATGATTTTAATACATACCGTTGACTAAGTAAATTACAGTGGCTTAATCAGAGTTTTTAAGTTTATGAATGCAAAATTATAAAGACTTGAAAGTGTGGGCTAAATCACATGAGATTACCCTTGAAATTTACAGCATCACTAGATGCTTTCCGAAAGAGTAAATTTATTCTTTAACAAGTCAAATTAGAAGGTGTTCATCATCAATTCCTGCAAATATAGCGGAAGGTTGCGGTAAGAATTCTAATAATGATCTTGGAAGATTTTTGAATATCGCTTTAGGATCGGCTAACGAAACAGAATACTCCCTTCTACTGGCAAAAGATCTCAGTTACTTAACAATTGATGATCATCGGCTTTTAGAAAGATCTATAAACGAGGTCAAAGCAATGCTAATATCATTAATACAAAAGGTTAGGTCGTAGAGTGGAAAAGCTTATAACCTACAACTTAAAACTTATAACTCCTTTAAAATGAAACTATTCGATGTATATCCCCTAAACCAAATTGAAATAATAAAAGCCTCTCAAAGTAATGTTTGGGATAGCGAGGGTAATCAGTATCTAGACCTTTATGGCGGTCATGCAGTGATTTCTATTGGTCATACCCATCCGCATTATGTAAAACGTGTAACTGACCAATTGAATAAAGTTGGCTTTTACTCTAACTCAGTCATTATCAATCAGCAGATTGAATTAGCAGAGAAACTCGGAAAATTATCAGGAAAACCTGATTATCAATTATTTTTGTGTAATTCTGGTGCAGAAGCCAATGAGAATGCATTGAAACTGGCCTCTTTCTATAATGGCAGAAAAAAGATTATTGCTTTCAAAGGTGCCTTTCACGGACGTACTTCCCTGGCAGTTTCAGCAACCGATAATCCAAAGATTATTGCCCCTGTAAATCAGACCGATAATGTGGTTTTCCTGCCGTTCAATGATGAGGGAGCTCTGGAAAATGCATTCAGATCTTTTGGAAAAGAAATATCCTCAGTAATTATTGAAGGGATTCAGGGTGTTGGTGGAATCAGGGAAGCCTCTAAGAGTTTCCTGCAAAAAATCAGAGCACTTTGCGATCAGTATGATGCTGTATATATCGCCGATTCGGTACAATGCGGTTATGGCCGGACGGGTAAATTCTATTCTCATGATTATGCTGAAGCAGACGCTGATATCTATTCCATGGCAAAAGGTATGGGTAATGGTTTTCCTGTTGGAGGAATTTCTATATCCCCTAAGTTCAAACCATGGCATGGTATGTTGGGAACCACTTTCGGTGGCAATCACCTTGCATGCGCAGCAGCATTGGCAGTTTTAGAAGTAATGGAGCAGGATCAACTAATGAATAACGCAGAAGTGATCGGCAACTATCTGATATCTGAATTAAGGAATATTCCACAGATATCTGAAGTAAGAGGAAGGGGATTAATGATAGGTATTGAGCTTCCCGAAGAGTTTGCAACCGTAAAAAAAGATTTACTTTTCAAACATCGTATCTTTACCGGAGAGGCTAAGCCAAATGTGATCAGACTTTTACCGGCTTTGAATTTAACTAAAGAAAGTGCTGATCAGTTTTTGGCATCCCTGAAAACAGAATTGAATAAATAAGATATTGCTATTTTTACGAATATGAAACTTTTTTCTTCCGTTAATGACGTTGCAGATTTGAAATCTTTTGTTGAGCAGGCATTGATTCAGAAGGCAGATCCATATGCATTTCAGAGTTTAGGCAAGAACAAGACCCTGGGTTTGGTATTTCTGAATCCAAGTCTGCGTACTCGTTTAAGCTCCCAGAAGGCAGCAATGAATCTGGGAATGAATGTAATGGTAATGAATCTGGATAAAGAAGGCTGGGCGCTTGAAACAGAAGATGGTGTGGTGATGAACGGAACGACAGTTGAGCATATTCGTGAGGCAGCTGCTGTCATGGGCCAATATTGTGATATTCTGGGTTTTCGATCTTTCCCTAAACTGAAGGATCGCGAAGAGGACTACAGTGAAAGTCTCTTTAATAAATTTGTGAAATTTAGTGGAGTTCCTGTTGTGAGTCTGGAAAGTGCGACGCTGCATCCCCTGCAAAGTTTTGCGGATCTGATTACGATTGAAGAAAATAAGAAAATATCAAAGCCTAAAGTAGTTTTAAGCTGGGCACCACATGTAAAACCCCTCCCTCAGGCTGTTCCAAATTCGTTTTCAGAATGGATGTGCCGTGCACAAGCTGAAGGAATGATCGATTTTGTGATTACCCATCCCGAGGGATTGGAGCTTGCAGGGAAATTTACTCCCGGTGCAAGAATCGAATATGATCAGAATAAGGCCCTTCAGGCAGCTGATTTCGTTTATGTAAAAAACTGGTCTTCTTACCACGATTATGGAAATGCCTTCAGTGGTGGGGAATCATGGATGATGACTCATAAAAAACTGGAGTATACGAACGAAGCTAAAGTAATGCATTGTCTGCCGGTACGCCGTGATTTTGAACTCTCCGCAGAGGTTCTTGACGGGCCTCACTCTTTGGTAATTAAAGAAGCAGGAAACAGGGTATGGTCAGCTCAGACGGTATTAAAAAATATGTTGGAGGGACTAAAATGAAATCTTTAAACGTTATCAAAATAGGTGGTAATGTAATAGATCATCCTGAAAACCTGAAAAAGTTTCTTGCTGATTTCGCCGGATTAAAAGGATATAAAATACTGGTTCACGGTGGTGGCAAGATTGCTACCAAACTGGCAGCCGATCTGGGCATCCGGTCGCAAATGGTTGAGGGTCGCAGAATTACGGATTCTGAAAGTTTGAAAGTAGTAACAATGGTTTATGCCGGATTGCTGAATAAAAACATTGTTGCAGGATTACAGCGGGAAGAATGCAATGCAATTGGTCTTTCCGGAGCCGACGGAAATTTAATCCGGGCAAAGCGTCGTCCGCTGACAGAAGTATTCTCCCCTGAAAAAGGCGGGAATATTCATGTGGATTATGGTTTTGTAGGCGATTTGAAAGAAGATTCTATAGATCAGCCGGGTCTGGGTAAGCTGTTGGAAGCCGGTTTTACTCCGGTGTTCTCTGCCATCACCCATGATGGTGATGGGCAGCTTTTAAATACCAATGCTGATACCATTGCATCAGCAATTGCGATTGCAATGGCAAAGGAATATGAAACCTCCCTGATCTATTGCTTTGAAAAGGCAGGGGTATTGAAGGATGTGAATGATGAGGATTCTTTGATAAAGGCAATCGATCCCCATACCTATAATGAATACAAGAGGCAGGGCATAATCAGCGAAGGCATGATCCCAAAACTGGATAATGCTTTTGAGGCAATTAATAAGGGGTTAAAGCATGTATTTATTGGTAAGGCAGATGCCCTGAGCCAGCTGAATGAAAACAATTTCGGAACAAGACTAAGTATTAACTAATGGAAAAAACCTCAAAAAAGCCAGCTTTTCTGGGAAGCGGGAATATTGGAATGTCACTTGCAAAAGGCCTTGTTAAGGCAAACTATTGCGAAGTATCTGATATTACCCTTACCCGCCGCAATGTACAAAACCTGAGTGCTGAACAAGCGCAGGGCTACAAGGTAAGTTCTGATAATTATGCTGCTGCTGCAGAAGCCTCTGTAGTAATTCTTGCGGTTTTACCCCAGCAATTGG
>JBAZHY010000104.1:0-6409 GCA_041652175.1 Pedobacter sp. | reverse complement strand
CCTTCAGTACCCAGTTCTCGTCATTATAGGCAAACCAAACGTTTTTAAACTCGATATCCCCCCGAAGTACATCCGGCTTCAGGGTTCCGTTATTTTCGGTTTTTTCATCGGTATCCAAAACCTTAAATATCCTTTCAGCACCTACCATTCCCATTTGAAGGGTATTAAACTTATCGGCCAGTTCGCGGATTGGCCTGAAAAGCATGTTGATATACATGATAAAAGATACCACTACTCCGGGGGATATATCATTCTCAATGATTGATTTAGAGCCATACCATACCAGCAAACCAATAGAGAGAGCAGAAATAATTTCTACTACAGGAAAGAAAATAGAATAATACCAATTGGAACGAATATGGGCATCCCTGTGCAGTGCATTAATCTTCTTAAACTTTCGCATTTCCTGATTTTCACGTGCGAAATACTGAATGATCCTAATCCCGGAAATATGCTCCTGTAAAAAGGTGTTCAGGTTAGCAACCTGAGTTCTGACCTCCTGAAATGCTGATTTTATAGCCTCTTTAAACACATAAGAAGCTGCCATTAATAAAGGCATCGGGATCAGCACAACCAGGGTAAGTTCCCAATCGGTATACAGCATTACTGCAATAATAGCTACCACCTGCAGAATATCACCTACGATGACGATTAAACCCTCTGAAAAGATATCTGCAATGGTTTCAAGATCAGACACTGTACGGGTTATCAGCTGTCCGATCGGAGTGCGGTCGAAGTATTTTAATCTGAGTCCGGAAATGTGATTAAATACATTAATCCTTAAGTCTTTGATAACAGACTGGCCAAGGACGTTCGTGTAAAATGTATGGTAATACTGAACAAAAGTCTGGATAAGCAATAAACCTACCATGATAAAACTCATATTCACCAGTCCCTTAAAATCATTAAGCAGAATATAGCTATCCACTGTATATTGGATAAGCCATGGCCTTAAGGGTGCGAGTGCAGCCAACAGGACGGTAAGTATAATAGACTTAACAAATATGCTCCGGTAAGGAATTGCATATCTGAATATTCTTCTCAAAAGATTAACATCAACCGCATTACCACTTACCTTACTCATTTTATAAATAGGGATATTTTACTTCAGTTAAATATAAACCACAGGCAGGAACTGATTCACCGGCATTGGAACGATCCTTACTGGCAATAACATTCCTGATCTCTTCCACCCTAAGCTCATTCTTTCCAATCCTGATCAATGTACCAACAATTGCCCGGACCATATTCCTCAGAAAACGATCGGCAGAGATATGAAATATAATTCCGTTATCGGTTTTTATCCATTCGGCCCTTGTGATGATGCAGTTATTTGTAAAGGTTTGAGTATTTGATTTACTGAAACAGCTAAAGTCGCGATATTCCATTAAGATCTGAGCGGCCTTATTCATTAAGCTAATATCAGGTTCATCGCGCAATAACCAGGACCGGTTATGCAAAAACGGATCTTTTAAAAAGTGTATATGATATTCGTATGATCTCAGAGTTGCATCAAATCTGGCATGTGCATCATTTTCAACTTTCACAAATCGCTTTACGACAATATCATAGGGTAACATCGCATTTGCACTATGTAAAAATCTGGAGCTTAGAACATCGATATCGGTTGAGACATCAAAATGGGCGAACAATTGCTTTGCATGTACTCCGGTATCCGTACGACCGCATCCGATAGTTTCAATTTCAGTACGGCAAAGAGTGGACAGGGCATTATTGATCTTTTCCTGAACAGAAACAGCATTATTCTGAATCTGCCAGCCATGATAGGCAGTTCCGTTATAGGCCAGTTCCAGGAAGTATCTTTGTAATGTGTTCAAGCTGCAAAGGTAATGCTGAAATGTTAAAGAGCTGTGCGGATATTCATATTTTTACTTATTTTGAATGAAGTACTGCAGTTTAACGCTCAAATAAAAAAATTATATTTGTCTAAACTATTTCTTTATGCTACAAAGAGTACAAACTATCTGGCTGTTTTTTGCAACTGCAGCTATTTTCAGCTTATTTCTGTTTCCATATCTTCAGACATTCAATCCGGATGGCAGTGCTAAATCCCTGAAAGTTACAGGAGTTCATGAAAGTATAGGCGGTCAGGTTGTTCAGACTGAAGCTTTCATCGGATTAACTATAGCAACGGTAATTATAGGGCTCATTCCTTTTATTGCTATTTTTCTTTTCAAAGACAGAAAAAAGCAAATGATGCTTTGTTATACCAGTATCATTTCTATTCTTGGATTTAGCTTCTGGCTGGTTCAAACAGCAAAAGTTGCCCTTGGTGGTATCGCACTTCAAACTGAAAACTATGGTCTGGGGGTAATATTACCATCCCTGGCAGTATTTTTTGTGATACTTGCCTTAAGAGGGATCAGAAGGGACGAAAAGATGATTAAATCTGCTGACAGACTTCGTTAATAGAAACCGAAAATTACATCAGGTTAAGTAAACTATTGTGCTCCCCAGCCTCCGTCAACAGGCATGGAAGTTCCGGTAATCATGGATGCCTGATCTGATGCTAAGAACAAGGCAAGGGCTGCAATTGTATCCGGATTTACAAATTCTTTGATAGCATGTTTTTGCAGTATGATTTTCTGCTGAACCTCTTTTTCTGAAAGATTACGCGATTTGACCAGATCAGCTATCTGCTTTTCTACCAGGGGGGTTTTTACATAGCCCGGACAAATTGCATTTGCAGTAATCCCAAATTCTGCACCCTCCAGAGCCAGAACTTTCGTCAAACCTATGAGCCCGTGTTTTGAAGCAACATAAGCCGACTTAAATTCAGATGCCTGCAATCCATGCGCAGATGCGATATTGATGATTCTTCCCCATTTCTTATTCTTCATGCTTGCCCATACCGCCTTTGAAGTACAAAAAGCAGCACTCAGGTTAACACTAATAATATCATTCCATTTTTCCAGAGGAAAATCTTCAACAGGGGAAACAAACTGAATACCTGCATTATTTACAAGAACATCAACCGGGCCAAGCTTTGAACTTGCATCTGCAATCATCAGTTCAATTTCGGCGGGTATAAGCAGATTTGCAGAAGAATAAAAGGTTTTGATATGAAACTCTTCAGCAAACTGACGGGCTATCTGTTCGCCATTGGGTTCAAGGCCATGAAACACCACACTAAAGCCGGCCCGGGCAAAAGTTCCGGCAATTGCTAGTCCGATACCACTTGTACTTCCGGTAATCAGAACAACTTTAGTTTTCATATTATTTGAGTTTCCTGAATCAGCTTTCAGGATTTGCTTTTTATACACTCATCCGCAAGATAAAGGACAGATTCATAATTCTTTCCAACTGCCTCAGACATTGCTATTTCGCAGGTTTTACCGGAAGAATAATATCCCTCATAATTACCCTGCTTTACATCTTCCGCTTCAGGTGCTGTTGCCGAAGCAGTAAGCTCAGGGAAAATAAATCCCCGGTCGCCAGCCATACCACAGCAGCCTGCATGTATCGGGACTTCAGCTGTATTACTGAAATGAGAAGCAACCGCAACAAACTTCCTTTCAAGTCCCATTTTCTGCAAAGAACAAACCGGATGAAGGACTATATTCCCTTTCTTCTCAAGGGGGCCACAAGCAGGAATAATATAATCATGAAGAAAATCAATACTATCCAGAATGCTTAACCTGTCATAACGCGCTTTGTTTACTTCATTTAAAACAGGTCTGCATTGTTGCAGGGTATGAGAACAGGAAGTTACATCAAGCACAACGGGCAGGATGCCTTCTTTTGTAATAGTCCAGAGCTTCTCAATAGTCTCATTACTTTTATCAGTGTATGCCTGATTATATCCTTTAGACGAGAATAATTGTCCGCAGCACATTGAACCAATGCCCTCTGGTATGATCACCTGTATACCCGATTTCTCTGCAACACTCAGAAAGGTATCAGGAATACTCTTCTTACCTTCCTGACCGCCCATAATTCGTGAAATACAAGTTGGGAAGTACACAACTGCCGGGGCATCAAAACCTATGTTTGCAGGATACTTTACATGCTTTCCTGAAATGGCACCACTGGTACGAAGCTGATTACTCCATAAAGGGAACTCAGGAATAATCTTTTTGAGTCCTTTTGTTATTCCTATCATCGCATTCTTACCAAACAGGCTGTTTATCGTCATCCCTACTTCCAAAGCAAAGTTGACCAAAGCTGTAACAAGCCCGAAGTTCTTTGATACAACAAGCGCTACCTTATTTGAAAAAGCAGAGTGATTTTCACGGCGCAGGCGCTTAACCAGATCGCCGGTATTGATATCTACAGGACAGCTTGTGGCACATAAGCCATCCAGTGCACAGGTATCGAGCCCATCGTACTGAAATTGCTCCAACAATTCCTTATGATCAGCTTTGTTTCCCTTAGCGTCCAGAAGGGCAAGCTCACGTCTGACAACAATTCGCTGTCGGGGAGTAAGAGTTATATTTCTGCTCGGGCATTTATATTCGCAATATCCGCATTCGATACATCTGTCGACTTCCTGTTCAACGCTTGGAAGAGATTTAAGATCATGAATATGAGCATTTTTATGCGCATTGATGATTACTCCCGGATTAAGCAGGTTTTCGGGATCAACCACCTGTTTCAGGGATTTCATAATCTTATAAGCCTCAGCGCCCCATTCTGTTTCAACGAAGGGTGACATATTTCTGCCTGTACCATGTTCAGCCTTCAGGGTACCATCGTATTTATCTACGACCAGTTCAACTACCTCCCTGAGAAATCTGTCATAGCGGTCTACCTCTTCCGGGGAATTAAATGACTGGGTAACCACAAAGTGAATATTACCATCCTTTGCATGACCGAAAATGATGGCATTGTCATATTTATACTTCGCAAAAAGCACATGAAGATCGAGTATTGCATCTCCAAGCTGGGTAACCGGGAACGCGATATCCTCCAGAATAACCGTTGTACCACTGGCGCGAACTGCCCCGACTGCCGGGAACATGCCTTTTCGCAGTTTCCAGTAAAATGCCTGCTGTGCAGGATCTGTGGTAAATTTGATTGGTTCGAGTAATAAAAAGTTTCCGGTTAACGGAAGTAAATTGTCAATCTTCGCCTGAAGTTCGGCCTCAGAGTTTGCCTGATATTCAATTAGCAATGCGGCAGCTGTTTCCGGCAAGGTCTTGAAAATTGCAGGAACACCTTTAATATCCTCTATAGACCTTAAGGAGGCCCGGTCCATCAACTCAACCGCCTCAGCTCCGGTTAAGGTTAATGGTTCAATAGCCTGACAGGCTGAATAAATATTCTCGAAATAAAGAAATGCCGTAGACTTAAACGGATAATCGGGAACGGTTTCCATTACCGCTTCGGCAATAAATCCAAGCGTACCCTCAGCACCGATCAGCAGATGTGAAAGGATATCCAACGGATGTTCATAATCTATGAAGGCATTTAAAGAATATCCTACCGTATTTTTTGTCAGATATTTTTTTCGGATCCGGTCAGAAAGCTCTGAATTAGAAGCAATCTGCTGTTTTAAACTTAAAATAGTTGAAAATATCTCCGGACATTCCAGTTCAAAACGTGAATAATCAGAAGTATTTTCTGTAGAAAAGGTTTTGCCGCAGGGAATTATAAACCGGATATGCCGGGTAGTATGATAAGAGTTAAGCTTAACGCCACAGCACATTCCGCTGGAATTATTGGAAAGTATTCCCCCAATCATTGCAGAATCAATACTCGAGGGATCCGGGCCAATCTTTTTCCTGTGTTTTTTCAGGTAATTATTAACCATAGAACCTGTAATACCGGGTTGCACTCTCACCATTGATCCTTCTTCCTCGATCAGCAACTGATTCCAGTACTGCTTTAAATCAACAAGGATACCATCTGTAATTGACTGCCCGGATAAACTTGTACCGCCTGTCCGGAAAGTAACCGGAATTTTGTTCCTGTGCGAAAATTCCAGCAGGGAGATGATCTCACTTTCACTTACCGGTCGTACAACTGCTTTAGGTCTCAGGTAATAAAAACCGGCATCCGATGCATAAGCTACCAGATCAATTAATCTCGTCTTAATTCTTTCTTTTGGTAAAATAGTTTCCAAAAGCCTCCCAGTATCCATATTGATATTTTAAGCCATAAAGTTGAAAGAATTTATACTTAATACAAAGAATCAGTAAAGAAAACTCAATAATTAAATCTTACTAAGCACTCTGCGTGATACCTCAATGGCATGATCGATATCTTCCTCTGTATGCGCTGTGCTAATGTACCAGAGTCCGCGACCAATAATCCTGACCCGCTCATCATGCATTGCAGCGATAAACTTTCCAAGTTTAGCTTTATCGTAAGTTAATGTATCCCTGTAATCTTTAACCTTTTTGAGATTGGTGAATCCGATATTGAACATCGGGCCCGGACCCTGAAC
>JBAZHY010000103.1:0-6481 GCA_041652175.1 Pedobacter sp. | reverse complement strand
GGGTTACTATTCAGCCGCTTCTGCAATTCAGAATATTCTTGCTCTCGATTACAGTTCAACTAAATGGGCCATGCGTGTCAGCGGAGTTTACAGAAAAGCTGATAATTACCGTAACGGGCTGAACCAGAAAGTAGATTTTTCAAGATATGAAAAGGCAAATGCAAATATTTCAGGAAAGTATCAGCTCAGTAAAACAAGTACATTAAAAGCTGATATCCTGATTGATGAAGGTTGGAATATAGGGTATCCTGCACTTCCGATGGATGTTGCTTATGCAAAAGCAAGAGTGGCGGCAGTAAGTTTCAAAAATAATCCGGGAAACGGTCTGTTAAAGGAACTGGAAGCCAAGGTTTATGCAAACAGCATTCGCCATGCAATGGACGATACAAAACGGCCGGCAGTACCAATACATATGGATATGCCAGGTTGGAGCGATACACAAGGTGCCTTCATTCAAACACAACTTAAAAGTGTGGGCAAGCACACCTTTAATCTAAAAATGGATGCCTATCACAATCGGGTAAAAGCAGACATGACCATGTATCCTGCAAACAGTGCACCAATGTATATGCTAACCTGGCCGGTAAATCACCAAACAGTATCAGGTCTGTACGCACAGGATCAGATCAGCCTGAATGAGAAAAGCAGAATCGATCTGAAAGTACGTTTGGACGCTGCTTTTTCAAAGGTTTCTGATAAAATGGGGCAAAATCAGTTTGCCGTACTGGGCTATGATCTTAGTAAAGTAAAAAAAGGTATCCTTAAAAACATCAGTGCCGGTTACACCCGTTATCTGAATAACGACCTTTCACTTTATGCCAGCGCCGGTTACAGCGAACGTAGTCCGACAACATCCGAGCGATTTGGATTCTATCTCTTCAACCGAATGGATAATCATGATTATATCGGGAATCCGGATCTGAAGAATGAACAGGCTTTGAACGCAGAATTAAACCTGATATATTCAGTTAATAATCTCTCTCTTAAAATCAGCGGATTTACAAGTTATCTGCAGCACTATATATTAGGGAAAACACAAAGTGGTCTGAGTGTAATGACCCCCGGAGCATCCGGAGTAAGGTCGTATATTAATATTCCTTCAGCCAGAATAAACGGAGCTGAAAGCAATATAAACTATCAGTTTGCCAACCGCCACTTCAGCTTTAACAATACCCTGAAATTACTGTACGGCAAAGATAATAACAACAATCCATTACCACTGATCGCACCATTCAAATCGGTCAGCAGTTTGAGATTTACCCATCATGACCTGTTTATTCAGGCAGAAAATGAACTGAGCAGCAAACAAAACAGGATCAGTCATGACTTTGGTGAGAAAACCAGTCCGGGATTTTCGATCTTCAACCTGAGGGCGAATTACACATTCAAATTAAAGACTAATAAACTGGAATGGTCCGTCGGTGCTGAAAACCTGTTTAACACAGCCTATTACGAGCATCTCGATTGGGGTAAAATGCTTCGCCCGGGAAGAAACATTTACACAATGCTATCCATGAAGTTTTAAAATCCAATCCAGTATACTGTCAGAACAAGTATTTATCACAAAAGAACCAAATGGAAAAAACAATCTCAGATTTTATCAAAGCTAACCGGATAGCAAGTATTTCATGTATCGATGAGGAAAACAAACCTTATTGTTTCCATTGTTTTTATGCTTTCGACGAAAAAAACCATCTCTTATTTTTCAAATCTTCAATTTCCTCGCTACATTCGAAGCTGCTTACGGAAAATTCAAACATTGCAGGAAGTATCTTACCCGAAAAACACGATTTTTTAGCATTAAAAGGGATACAGTTAACCGGGAGAGTTCTGAATGAACCGGATTTAATGCAAATCAATCCTGAAATATTCTATCATAAGGTATTTCCACTTGCATTTGCAAAACCGGGTAAGGTATGGTGTATTGAGCTGTTAAAAATTAAAATGTCAGATAATACAAACATTTTCGGAAAGAAATTATTTTGGGAAAAAGAGCTTATAAAACAAAAACCTTAATATTGGGCCTGGATTATTTGAAGCTATAAAGAACATCCGGTTTAATGAAAGACTTAAGAATTGCGATCAGCGGATATGGAAGTATTTCAGCTTTAGGTATTGAAAGCGATCAGGTTTGGGAAAATTACCTGAGCGATCAGCACTGTTTTCATAAAAAGCAGTTTGATACATCAGAAGAATGGGCCGGTTCTTTATGTCCGGAGGCTTATAATGTCATCTCAGAACTTAAAAAAGAAAAGAAATACCAGGCGCTGGATCCCAGTGTTCATTATGCTATTGCAGCATCAAGAACTGCAGTAGAAAATGCCGGCTGGAATAATGAGAAAGAGTTTGGGGTCAATATCGGATCTTCCAGAGGAGCAACTGAAACATTCGAAAGATATCATACAGAATTTATTAAAAGCGGAAATCAGAAAGCCAATCCGCTTACATCTCCAAGTACAACCCTTGGAAATATTGCCAGCTGGGTTGCAAGTGATCTGAACAACAATGGCCCCTCTATATCACATTCTGCAACCTGCTCAACCGCCCTGCAATCAATAGCTAATGCAGCAGCCTGGCTTCAATCCGGATTCAGCAAACGTTTTCTTGCAGGAGGCAGTGAAGCCCCTCTCGGTTCTTTTACCATTGCTCAGATGAAAGCCCTGAAAATCTATTCAGGACTAAATGATGCTTATCCATGCAGAAGTATGGATCTGGCGAAAGAACAAAATACGATGGTACTGGGAGAAGGAGCTGCCTGTTTTTGCCTGGAATCATCATCAAAAAATGCACTGGGATACATTAGCGGAATTGGATATGGAACAGAAATAATCAGTCATGGAGCATCGCTTTCTGCTGATGCTTACTGCCTTCAGAAATCAATGAAAATGGCAATAGAAGGACATTCGCCTGAAAGTATAGATGTCGTAATTATGCATTCACCAGGAACTATTCTGGGAGATAATTCAGAAATGAAGGCACTTGAATCCGTATTTGGGCACAACAAACCGCTCTTGACTGGTAACAAATGGAAGATAGGACATACTTTCGGGGCATCTGGTGCTTTAAGTCTGGAGATGGCACTTCTCATGTTGAAACATGATCATTTTATTCAGATTCCGTATCTTCCGGAACAGAAGCAAGACAGAAAATTGCGGAAGATACTGATCAATGCTGCCGGATTTGGAGGTACCGCCTTGAGTATTCTGGTAGAAAATAGTCTTTAAAACTGATAAATATCATTTTTACCATACCCCGGAGAATCTAATTTTGTCGCATGATAATTTATAAGCAATTCACATTTGACTCAGCACATTTTCTTCCAAATGTTCCTGCCGGTCATAAATGTGGAAATATGCACGGACATACTTATGTCCTGAATGTTTTTGTTGAGGGCGAACCGGATGAAAATAGCGGATGGATCATTGATTACGGTGATCTCAAGATGCATGTTAAACCAATTATCGACATTCTGGATCATCAGGTTTTAAATAATATTGAAGGGCTTGAAAACCCAACCAGCGAAATTTTATCTGTTTGGTTATGGAACCAAATAAAACCACTTATCCCCCGACTGAAACGAATCGAGCTGAAAGAAACTCCGGGTTCAGGTGTGATCTACGAGGGTAGTTGACTGCAAGGTTTCATCCATACTTATCCTCAATAAAAGCTGTTCGATAATTTCGTCGGCCTGTTCCTGACTGAAATCCTCATGTTCTTTTTTAGAGACACCAAGGCTACTCAGATCAATATGCAAATCAGGTAAAATTTCATAATGACTCAGGCAAGCTCTTGAACAGGCAAGCGGACAACCATCAAGAACTATTATTTTTCTCCCGGAAAGGGCTGTTCTCACCAGTTTTTTCACTCCACCCCCAACTCCGACAATGCACGACATATCTGCAATACCCAGACGGTCTAATTTCACAGCAATATAATTAGCCATCTGAGCAGCACTCGAACACCCCGAGCAGGAATAGATCAGAGGTTTAGATGTATTCATTTTTAACAGATTTAATTAATGCAAATAAAAGATAATTTTATCTTTTATTAAAATCTTATCCTATCTTCGGATCTGGATTTCGATGACTTCAAAGCTAAAAAAGGACAAATCTCTTATTAATATCGGGAAAGAATTGTAACAGAAGTAACACTTCAAGCTATGAAAAAGGTGGACATTTGAATGTCATTAAAACCTAAAAACAAGATTATGAACTACTATTTTTCGAAAACAGTCAACACAGATTTTGACACTGCAATTACAAGGGTAACCGAAGAATTGAAGAAAGAAGGGTTTGGTATACTTACCGAAATTGATGTAAAAGAGACCTTTAAAAAGAAACTGGATGTTGATTTCCGCAAATACCGGATTCTCGGTGCCTGTAATCCAAATTTCGCATTCGAAGCGATTAAAGCAGAAGATAAAATTGGCACCATGCTTCCCTGCAATGTCATTGTTCAGGAACATGAAGACGGAAAAATTGAGGTCACTGCAGTTGATCCGGTAGCATCTATGATGGCGGTCAAAAATGACGCTTTAGGCTCTGTGGCCGGCTCTGTGAGGGAAAAACTCAGCAGAGTGATTCATAATCTCTAAAAAACTAATCAATATGGTACACGAGGTAGAAACCCAGTGGATGGGAAAAATGCAATTCAATGCTTTAGTCAACGGACATACCATTGTTATGGATGCACCCGAAAGAGTTGGCGGGGAAGATAACGGTCCGATTCCAAAACCATTTGTCCTGACTGCACTTTCGGGATGTACGGGAATGGATGTGGTCGCAATTCTCAGAAAATCTGAGTACGAAGTGGATGATTTCGACATGAAAGTTCAGGGTGAGATCAGCAGACAGGCTCCCATTGAGTATATTGCTATTCATCTCGTGTACAACTTTAAAGGATCGGAGAACTCAAAAGATGCTGCTTTGCAGGCAGTAACTGATTCTCAGGAAAAATATTGCGGGGTAAGCAGCATGCTTAAAAAAGCCCTTCCGGTTACCTGGGAGGTAAATTATAACGAAAGTCAGATCTTCACAAACAAGAATGAAATACTCTCCGAATCAAATTAATTATATCCTTCTATCATACAATATCAAAGCCTTCTGACCGAAAATCAGGAGGCTTTGTATTATTTTGTTCATAATGTATATTTTTTCTGATTTCCTAGCCCTTTATATTCATTTTCCGGGTCGTTTTTTGTAACTTCGCTCTCAGTTAGAATTGGAAATAAATTAAAATCAAGCAAATAACATGGCATTTGATTTAGACATGATCAAAAAGGTTTATGACAACTACGGCCCGCGTATTACGGCTGCACGTAAGGTTGTTGGTAAACCACTTACATTAACAGAGAAAATTTTATACGCCCACCTATGGGAAGGTAATGCTACAGAAGCGCATGAGCGCGGAGTAACTTACGTTGATTTTGCTCCGGATCGCGTTGCGATGCAGGATGCAACTGCGCAAATGGCACTTTTGCAGTTTATGCAGGCAGGAAGACCAACGGTTGCTGTTCCGTCTACTGTCCACTGTGATCACCTGATCCAGGCGAAAATCGGAGCCGACCAGGATTTGGCAACGGCCAACACGCAGAACAAAGAAGTTTACGATTTTCTTGCTTCTGTTTCAAACAAATATGGAATTGGTTTCTGGAAACCGGGTGCAGGTATTATCCACCAGGTAGTTTTAGAAAACTATGCATTCCCGGGTGGTATGATGATTGGTACCGACTCACATACACCAAATGCAGGTGGATTGGGTATGATAGCAATCGGCGTAGGTGGTGCAGATGCCTGTGATGTAATGGCAGGTCTTGCATGGGAGTTAAAATTTCCTAAACTGATCGGTGTAAAATTAACCGGTAAACTTTCAGGATGGGCTTCTGCCAAAGATGTTATTCTTAAAGTTGCAGGAATTCTGACTGTAAAAGGCGGAACCGGTGCCATCGTTGAATACTTCGGCGAGGGTGCAAGGTCATTATCTGCAACCGGAAAAGGTACTATCTGTAATATGGGTGCTGAAATTGGTGCTACCACTTCAGTATTCGGATACGATGATAAAATTGCAACTTATTTAAAAGGCACTGAAAGAGCAGAAATCGCAAAACTTGCTGATCAGGTAAAAGAACATTTAACCGGTGATGAGGAAGTTTATGCTAATCCTGAGAAATATTTTGATCAGGTTATCGAAATTGATCTTTCCACATTAGAGCCTCATGTAAACGGACCATTTACTCCGGATATGGCATGGCCTATCTCTAAGTTTGCTGCGGCAGTTAAAGAAAACGGCTGGCCTCAGACACTGGAAGTTGGTTTGATAGGTTCTTGTACCAACTCTTCTTATGAGGATATTTCAAGAGCCGCTTCCCTGGCAAAACAGGCAGTCGATAAGAACCTTGTCGCTAAAGCTGAATTTACTATTACTCCGGGATCTGAATTAGTCCGTTATACCGTAGAGCGCGATGGTTACCTGGATACTTTTG
>JBAZHY010000102.1:0-6508 GCA_041652175.1 Pedobacter sp. | reverse complement strand
TTGCATAAGCTTTGGACAAGCCGTTAATGATAATTACACGGTCTTTAATTGAAGGGAACTGTGCAATTGACTCATGATCATTCAGGAAATTGATATGCTCATAAATCTCATCAGAGATAATGTAAATATTTGGATATTTTTCAAAGACTTTCACCAAACCCTCAAGCTCTTCGCGGGTGTAAACGCTGCCGGTTGGATTGTTCGGTGAAGAAAACATAAATAACTTTGTTTTCGGAGTAATAGCGGCTTCAAGTTCTTCAGGAGTAATTTTGAAATCACTTTCAAGAGTTGTGTTAATGAACACAGATTCTCCTTCTGCAAGCTTTACAAGCTCTGAATAGGAAACCCAGTATGGAGTTGGAATAATTACCTCATCACCAGGATTTACTACGCAAAGAATTGCATTGGCAAGCGATTGTTTTGCACCTGTTGATACAACGATCTGATCAAAATCATAGTCCAGATTATTTTCACGTTTAAGTTTTGCTGAAATTGCTTTACGCAGTTCAGGATAACCCGCAACCGGAGTATAGTAAGAAAAGTTTTTGTCGATAGCCTCTTTGGCTGCTTCTTTAACAAAGTCAGGAGTGTAAAAATCAGTTTCGCCTAAGCTAAGACTGATTACATCTATTCCTTTTGCTGCTAATTCCCGGCCCATTTTTGCCATTTTTATGGTGGCAGACTCGGAAAGATTGTTGATTCTGTTTGATAATGTGCTCATAATTAACGCAAATATATGAACCTGACTTGCCAATGCAAAAATTAAAGAGAAATGAACCTTAAATTTCCAATTTATTAACAAATGCTCTTTTGTATTGTCTAAATTTGCTCAGATTAAGTCTTGGATTTGCAAACTCAAAAAAAGGTCATACTTCTTTCTCTGGCAATTGGCATTCTGCTGATGCTTGCAAAGTTTACGGCCTATTTTATCACTTCTTCCAACTCCATTCTGACTGATGCTGCCGAAAGTATTGTGAATATTCTGGCAGGTTTGTTTGCATTTTACAGTATCTATCTTTCTTCGCAGCCCAGGGATGTCAATCATCCTTATGGTCATGGCAAAGTTGAATTTTTCTCAGTGTTTATAGAGGGAAGTCTGGTAACGCTTGCAGGAATTCTGATCGGTTTTAAATCAGTTTATAACCTCTTTTATCCCAATGAGATCTCAGATCTTCAGGATGGTATTGTTATTGTTGCATTTTCGGGACTGATCAATTATATATTAGGCTATTATCTGATTAATCAAAGTAGGAAATTTAACTCTTTAACCCTGTATGCAGATGGAAAGCATCTGCAGGTAGACGCATATACAAGTGTAGGACTCGTAGCCGGGTTGATTTTAATCTATTTAACAGGGTTAAATTATCTGGATAGCATTCTTTCGATACTAATAGGTATTTATATCATCTACTCCGGTTATCAATTAGTTCGTAAATCTGTTTCAGGCCTGATGGATGAGTCTGATTTTGATACGGTTGATGAGATTATTTCTATTATTAACAGCCATCGGAAAGAATCATGGATTGATATGCATAATCTGCGCACACAACGATATGGTACAGATATTCATATCGATTGCCATTTGACTCTTCCTTATTATTTTGATCTGAACAAAGTTCATGAGGAAGTTTCAGAAGTCGATAAACTTGTAAATCATAAAGCTAATTCAACTACTGAATTCTTCATTCATGCTGATCCCTGTATTCCTCAATGTTGCCATTATTGCAGAATGCCCAATTGTGCGGTAAGGTCTGAGCCTAAGAGTAAAGATTTTTTATGGACAAGGGAGAATGTAACCAAAAATCAAAAACACTTTAATTCTGATGTTTAAATTCAATGTTCGGGTTTATGGCCTCCTGGTTAATGAAAATAATCAGATACTCCTTAGTGATGAGGAAGAGTATGGATTCAGGTTTATAAAATTTCCAGGCGGAGGCTTAGAATATGGCGAAGGGCTCACTGATGCTTTGAAAAGGGAATTCGTGGAGGAATGCAATGTAGAAATTGAAATCCTTGAGCATTTTTATACTACTGATTTCTTTATTAAATCTGCTTTTAATGAAAGCCAGGTGATCAGTGTATATTATATTGTAAAAGCTTTAAGTCCGCTTGATTTAGATTTTAAAGAAACGCCGTATGATTTTGGCGGTAAGGGCGATATTTTGCAGGCATTCAGATGGAAATCATTGCAAGAGCTTGAGGTTTCCGATGTAACCTTTCCAACAGATCAGCGCGTAATTGAATTATTGAAAGAAAAATGGTAATAAAATCTTTAGCTGAGCGCGACAGGGAGTTAATCTGGCATCCTTACACTCAAATGAAAAATGCAGGTATGCCTGTTCCTATTGTTAAAGGAGAGGGGGTTTATCTTATCGCCGAAGATGGTAAAAGGTATATTGATGCAATCTCATCATGGTGGGTTAATATTCATGGACATGCTCATCCTTACATTGCCGAAAAAGTAGCAGAACAACTCAGAACACTCGAACATGTAATATTCGCAGGATTTACTCATCCTGCAGCAGTTGACCTCGCTGAAAGGCTTTTGGAAATTCTACCTCCTGAACAGAATAAACTATTTTATTCAGACAATGGATCAACAGCCGTAGAGGTTGCCCTTAAAATGTGTTTTCAGTACTGGTCTAATCAGAATATAGAAAAAACAAAGGTTCTTGCATTCAGTAATTCTTACCATGGTGATACGTTCGGAGCCATGGCAGTAAGCGCCAGAAGTGCTTTCACCCGGCCTTTTGATGATTTGTTGTTTGATGTGAAGTTTATCGATTTGCCTGATAAAGAGAATACCCAGAGGCTAAAATCCTATATCAGTTCAATAAGTCATGAGCTGTCTGCTTTCATTTTTGAACCCTTGGTTCAGGGCTCAGGAGGAATGCTGATGTATGAGGCAGAATATCTTGATCAGCTTATCAGACATTGTAAAGAAGAAGGGGTTCTCACTATTGCTGATGAAGTGATGACCGGCTTTGGTCGTACCGGTAAACTTTTTGCTTCTGATCATCTTTCTGCGAAGGCTGATCTGATGTGCTTTTCAAAGGGATTAACAGGTGGAACAATGGCTTTGGGCGTAACAACCTGCACTGATAAAATTTATGAAGCATTTCTTTCAGATGATAAGTTAAAGACCTTATTTCACGGGCATTCATTTACAGCAAACCCCGTAGCCTGTGCAGCAGCTCTTGCCAGTCTGGATATTCTGCTTGAGGATAAAACAATTTCTGATATTGAACGGATAAGACTTTCTCATCAGCAATTTGCTGAACAAATAAAAAAGCATCCTAAAGTTAAAGATGTCAGACAGACAGGAACAATACTGGCTATTGAATGGGAGAACCCTGCAGGTACATCTTACTTTAATCATTTAAGAGACAGTCTGTATCATTTTTTTCTTGAAGAGGGGATACTTTTACGGCCACTCGGTAATATTATCTACATCCTTCCTCCTTATTGTATCAGTAATGAAGAGCTTGATTTTGTTTACTCGAAAATCAGTTTGGCTCTGGAAAGATTTTGAGGATCAGTAGTCCAGATATTGCTGGAATACTTCCTGCATATAAGCTTTACCTTTTCTGGTTAGTTCTGCATCGATTGTCGGATTGGCGTCATTCCTTCTGAGAATAATATTCTTACCTACATTATCGAAAGAGATGATCTGTTCTTCAGTAGCGAAGCCAAAACCGTTATCCCAATTGAAGAATCCAAATCCTGAAGTTTTGGGGTTAAGCAAATCCTTGCTCCAGGGATAACGCTTATCGGGGATATTTAACTGAGTTAAAAGGGTAGAAATAAGATCCGTCTGATTTCCATATTTACTAATTTTTATCCCTTTAAATTCGGGCTTAAGAGCATCCCCGAAGAATAACATAGGGATCCGGTAGCGTTTAGGGTCAAACTCTGTGAGGTTGCCCGGTAATCGGTGACTGTGATCAGCAATTACAATGAATAAGGTATTTTTATACCAGTTTTTTTGACGGGCTTCCCGGATGTATGCTCCCAGACAAGAATCTGTGTAAAAGCTGGTACTCCTGAATTTATTCTCCACATTATTGCCCTTAAATCGTGCCTTACCGGGAAGCTCAAAGGGCTCATGATTGGTTAGAGTAAGAATGGTAGAAAAAAAAGGGGATTTTGCCAGATCCATATCATTCAGGTTTTTACTGAAAACCTTGTCATCATAAGTACCCCATTTGGAATTCATATCTCTAGGGTTGAAGGAATGCTGATCCGTCATTTTTTGATAACCATGGCTTAAAATATAAGACTTCATATTAAAGAACTCGCTTTCACCGCCGTAATAAAATGAAGTTTGATAGGAGTTTTGAGCCAGATCCTGCGCAATTCCTGGTAGTTTCTCCTGTTTCGAATTCTGTTTCATGATGCTTCGGATGGCTTGAGAGGGAAATCCGCTTAAGGTTGCGGTAACTCCTTTATCAGTTCTTCCTGCTGCAGCATAAATGTTTTCGAAAAGAATTCCTTCCCTGCTTAATACGTCGAGATTCGGACTTACACCCTTTTCTCCGCCCAGACTCCCTACCAGTTCAGCAGTAAAGCTTTCCAGAATAATTAAGACGATGTTTGGGCGGGAGGTTTTGAGTACATTAACCGTGCTGTCTTCTTTTTCTCCGAAAAGTTCGTTCAGAATTTCCTTTGCTTCCTTCCGGCTATAGTATTTATAAGGATTGTCATTTCCATATTTGTTATTCAGAATGTCCTGCATCAGGTTCCATTCAGTATTAACGGTAGCATGATTGAGAATAGATTTTGTGGAGAAATAAGCCATACTCTGGTTTATCGGGCTGAGTTGCCATCCTCCTCTGAGCATCAGAAAGCAAAGGGCTAATGAAATAATAGTAATACCTGCCTTCTTTAAAATGGATACTGAATAGGAATGGACTGAATATCGTATGAGCTTCCTGCTTATCATATAACCTGTAAAAATCAATGTAAGCATGATTATCACAGACAGGAATATTGGGGACGAAGAGCTGGAAGCTATTGCTTCATCAGTTGAATTAAAAGCCAGATCCAGAGCCCTGTAATTTATTTTTGATCCCCATTCCCTGTATATGTTCAGGTTTGCTGCAGAAATGATGGAAAACGTAACTATGAACAGTAAAACATATATTTTAGCCAGAATTGAAGGGAAACGAACCTTTGGAAGATACAAGAGAAAGAGGTATATGCATAAAGGAATAATAGACAGATAGGCTATCATGGATGCATCCAGCCTCAGTGCATATAAAAATGTACTGATTAGTTCCTTAAAACTAATATTGCTTATCCTGTCAGCGAAATAGATCAGGAAGATCAACCGGTCTAGAAAAAAGAAGCTGATCCAGAAAAGAAAAAAACGGCTGAAAACAATAAAGCTTTTTAACATCCCCGCAAGTTATAAAAAAACAAGGTGTGTTAAAAAGCTTTATCCTCAATGTTATAGATATGCTATCTTCCTCCCTGCAATTGCATTAACTGGTCAAGGGTAATTTCTTCGAAGTCTTTGGAAGCAGTAAACGAATCAGCCGGAACCGGTACTTGCTGTATCTCCTTTACAACCGCCCAAAGACTAAGACCATTCATGTAAGAGGTGAATTCAAGAGGTAATCCTAAATTTTTATCGAAAAACCGGCTTAATGAATTCGGGGTAATTTCTACATCCTTCGTAAACCATGCTTCAGAATTTTGATTTGATTTTTTTTCTGTCACATCGTGTTTTAGGGCTTTGTATCCTGCGATAGTTTTGGTTTCTGATCCAGCCTTAATGATCAGATCAGGCATATTAGCCTGAATTTTATCCTGATCAGCCGGACTGAATATGACAGATAATTTTTTACCGAGCATTGGAATATCGAGTAAAAGCCTTTCATATTCCCTATTTAAATTGAGGATGTTAGTGCTTTTATACATTGCTGATTCGGTTTTGAGACTCGATGAATCTCCTTTAAAATATACTTTAAGCTCCTTTGGCAAATTTGCTTTCAAGGCCTGCATTTGCTCCGGAACTTCCCAATCCACAGTGTAAATAATAATTCCCTCATTGATTTTAATGCGGTTTCCTTCCTGCGCGAAAAGGCTTGATACAGTAAATAGTAATACGATGCTAAATAAGATTTTTTTCATGCTTTTTAATTGATCTGTCTTAGTGACGACTAAATATAAATTTTGTTACTCAATACCGTTCAATAATTTTTTTTGATCATTTTTTGCCCAACTGGTAATTTCATTATCATGATACGCATCGGTCTGATCATTTTATTATTTCAAAGTCCGCTATATGCTCAACTTTACCCGGGACCCAGATCTTCGGCTTTAGGTTCAGTGTCTGCAGCTTTACAAGATTCATGGTCTGTTCTGCAAAACCCCGCAGGTATTTCAGGGCAGAAAAGACCAGTTCTTGCACTTTCTTATAAACAGCATTTTTTAGATCCTGAATTAAGTTCTCAGAATGCGATTCTCGTGATCCCGTTTAATAAACATATTCTTGGTTTAAGTT